>CADBCX010000014.1 GCA_902793245.1 uncultured Eubacteriales bacterium
CTGGTCAACATCCTGCTGCGCGGCGCGGGGCTGATCCAGAAGGGCATCCCCTTCCTGACGGAAAAATGGCATTGGGCCGTCACCTATCTGCTCATCGGCGTATGGCAGAACATGGGCTGGGGCTCCATCATCTACCTGGCCGCCATCACCGGCATCAGCCCCGATTTGTACGAAGCCGCCACCATCGACGGCGCCGGGCGGCTGCGGAAAATCTGGAACGTGACCCTGCCCTGCATCCGGGGCACCATGGTGACGCTGCTGATCATGAACCTGGGCCGCGTGATGGGCTCCAACTTCGAGCGGCTGGACTCCTTCGGCAACGTGCAGGTGAAGGAATTCCAGTATCAGCTGGCTATCTACATTTACGAAAAAGGCCTGGCGGGCGGCAATTTCAGCCGCGCCACCGCCGTGGGCCTGTTCCAGTCCCTGGTGGGGCTGCTGCTGGTGCTTACCTCCGACCGGGTGTCCAAAGCCCTGGGCGAAGACGGATTGCTGTAAGGAAGGAGGAGAGAACATGTCGACCGCTGCTTCCGCCGAAAAGAAAGCCAGCCTGTTCAAGGGCGTCAACCGCGTGCGCGTCAGCGATTTCGTGATCGCGTTCGTGATCCTGATCCTGTCCCTGACCTGCATCATCCCCTTCCTGCATATCGCGGCAAAGAGCATTTCCTCCAACACCGCCGTGCTGTCCAAGCGGGTGTACCTGCTGCCGGTGGACATCAACTTTGAAGCCTACAACTCCATTTTCCGGGATGGGCAGCTGACCCATTCCATGCTCTACACCATCTGGATGACCTTCCTGTTCACCGTCATCGGCATGGTCATCACCATCCTGGCCGCCTATCCCCTGGCCCGGCGGGAGCTGAAGGGCCGGGCGCTGTTCGCCTTCATCCTGATGTTCACCATGTATTTCAGCGCGGGCCTGATTCCCGAATACCTGCTGTACAAGGATCTGCATCTGCTCAATACCATGTGGGTGCTGGTGCTGCCGCTGTCCTTCTCTCCCTACAACATGCTGATCATGCGGTCGTTTATCCGCTCCACCATCCCGGACAGCCTCTACGAAGCGGCCAACCTGGACGGGGCCGACCACTTCCAGATCCTGTTCCGCATCGTGCTGCCGCTGTCCAAGCCCATCCTGGCGACGCTGGCGCTGTTCTATGCGGTGGGCCGCTGGAACGCCTACGCCGACGCCAAGTATTACATCACCACCAAGGCCCTGCAGCCCCTGCAATACCTGCTGAGCAACATGGTGCTCAACTCCGGCCAGGACGCCATCAGCCTGTCCGAAGCCGCGGCGCAGGAGTCCACCCCCGAGGTGCTCCAGGCCGCCGTGGTCATGTTCGCCACCATCCCGATCATGCTGGTGTATCCCTTCGTGCAGAAGTATTTCGTGCAGGGCACCATGATCGGGGCGGTGAAGGGATGAACCGCCGATTGAGGCTGCGGAAAGACTTGAATTCAAGGGCATCGAAGCCCTGGAATAAATATAAGGAGGTACCTGGAAATGAAGAAACTCGTCTCCCTGCTTCTGGCGCTGCTGATGATGCTCAGCGTGTGCTCCTTCGCGGCGGCGGAAACCCCCGCCTGGGAACCCTTCGCCGAGCGCGTGAAGATCACCGTGCCCGTGTATGACCGCTCCAAGGCCGGCTATCCCGCCGTGGACGACAACTACTGGACCCAGTGGGTGCAGAAGGAATTCGGCGACAAGTACAACATCGACGTGCAGTATGTCGCCATTCCCCGCGGCGACGTGATGACCAAGTATTCCCTGCTCATCGCCGCCGATGAAACCCCCACCATCCTGATGGAATACGACTATCCCAAGGTTGCGCAGTGGGCCAACGACGGCGCCATGGCGGTGATCAACCTGGACGATTTCAAGGCTGTGGCCCCCACCTTCTACCAGGCCATGGTGGATCACAACCAGCTGGGCTACACCGACATCAACGGCAACACCTACTTCGTGCTGACCGAACGCCCCTACTATGACACCACCTTCGCCTTCGCCACCTTCGTCCGCATGGACTGGCTGCGCCAGGTGGGCTATGACCATGTTCCCCAGAACTACGAGGAGCAGAAGGACGCCCTGAACAAGATGATCGAAGCCGGCCTGTGCGAACATCCCCTGAGCACCGGCATCCCCACCGCCGCCTACATCGCCAACTTCGGCTATCGCGACTTCCCCGTGACCGACGAGGGCGAAAAAGAATGGGCCATGCACTCCTCCCTGGGCACCCCCTGCTTCCCCTGGTATCCCACCCAGCGGATGCTCAAGCGTCTGAATGATGAATATCATATGGGCTGGTATTCCAGCGAATTCGACCTGGAAAAGAACAGCTCCGGCGCCGCCACCGACCAGACCCAGACCGACTTCATCAACGGCAAGACCTACTCCTACGGCGGCTATATCGCCAGCAACATGGCCTGGCTGACCGCGTTCTATGAGAACAATCCCGACGCCGAACTGGCCATCGCCAGCCCCTACGGCGGCATCGAAGAAGGCGTGTGCACCGGCTGCATCCGCGCCGACAACCCCTTCGGCATGATCGTGGGCTTCTCCAGCAAGGCCACCGAAGACCAGCTGAAAGCCGCCTGGATGCTGATGGAATGGATGATCCAGCCTGAAAACCTGTTCGTGCTCGAAAACGGCGTGGAAGGCGAAACCTACAAGCTGGGCGAAGACGGCCTGCCCGTGATGCTGGACTACACCGGCGAACATATGCTGAACCACAACAACAACATCGACATGACCTGCCTGGTGCACGCCTCCAAGAAGGTCGGCACCATCGAACAGACCATCGCCCAGATGAGCCCCGTGGGCCTGCCCCAGGACTTCACCCAGGCCCTGATCGACAACTACTACCAGCTGCGCGCCATCGCCGATGAAGGCAAGGCGTACTCCGATCCCGTGTTCGCCGTCGCCATCGAGAGCGAAAGCGAATACAGCGCCACCCTGCTGAGCCTGTGGCAGGAATACTATGCCAAGCTGATCAAGTGCGATCCCGCCGAATTTGACGGCCTGTTCGCCGAATACAGCCAGCAGTTCCTGGACGCCGGCTATCAGGAAATCATGGATGAGCGCCTGGCTGCCTACGAAGCCGGCAACACCACCCATATTCCCGCCAGCGCCAAATAATCTTCCATAATCAAAACTGAGCCGGGGCAGCCATGCCCCGGCTCTCTTTGTTGCTCTGAAAGCTATGCTGTGAAGGGAAACGAGGCAGGGGCCTGTGCGGCCCCTGAACCCTGCACCAGGGGACTTCGCCCCCTGGACCCTTTTAGCGGAATCTGCTTGACTTCATGAATCGGCTTGGTTCCCGCTGTTGCGTGGAGGAACGAGGAAGCCAATCTTGACGCCGTTGTTGCTTCTGGCCCGGCGGCGAAGCCGCCAACCCGGATGCTTTGCATCCGGGGAAAGCCTGGGAATAATCCCCAGGGAAAAGCGAGCTTTTCCCCCTGGGATTTTCCCGGCTTTCTTGGGCCAGAAGCCTTCTAACTTTCGTAAACCCCAGCGCGTCAGGCGGAGGTTGTCGATTGATTCCAACGGCGTTTTTTCGCCAAATGCGGGTCCAGGGGGATCATCCCCCTGGTGGAGGTCTGGGGCGCATAGCCCCAGCGTAACCTCTTGTTGGATTTTTGTCCTTTAGAACAAGGCTGTCAACAATATAAAAATGGCAGCAACGCAGCGGCGCGTTAATCAGCCGGGCTTCCGGCTTTTTTCTTTTCCGCCGTTTCGATGATCATCTGCTCCATCCGTTCCATGCAATGGCGCTGCTCAAACTGGCGGGTGTAGCCCTGGTAGCGCCGGCTGCATGCTTCTTTTTCCTCCGGGTGCTCCATCCAGTATTCGATCTTCTGCCGCAGGTCGCCGGGCTGATTATAGTGGAACAGGTTGTTTTCCTCCAGGGCGAAAAAGCGCGTGGCGCTGCGGGGCGAATCGGCGATCACCGGCACCAGCCCGCAGGAAATGGCCTCCAGGCAGGCGATGGCCTCGATTTCGATTTCCGCCGGATGCACATATAAATCCGCGCTGTTGATCACGTTCAGCATCTCGTCCCGGGAGTAAAAGCGCAGCACCGGCGGATGGGTCAGCTTTTTTCCATAGCTTTCCAGCTCCGCGTGCAGCGGCCCCTCTCCGGCAAAGATTAACTGAATTTTGCTTTCATATTTCGACCCGGCTGCCGCGTCGATCAGCACTTTATGGGACTTTTCCAGGCCGTAGCGCCCGGTGAACAGGATCACGAACAAGCCCTCCCACTCGGGGGGACGCTGCGCTTCCGTTTTCACAAAGCGGCTGTTCACCCCGTTAGAGATCACATAGCCGTTGGTCTTGCCCACCTCGGCCTCGAACACGTCCCGGATGAACTGGGTGGGATAATGAATCGCGTCCACGTACTGGAACACCAGGCGGTACATCACCTTGTAGGTCAGGTCGTTCACCGGGCGGCTGTTCATCAGGTGCAGGTGGCTGGTGATGTTTTCCGCCTGGGCGTGGAAGCCGGCGGTCACGGGGATGCCGTGGCTCCGGCCGTATTCCAGCGCCGCCTTGCCCAGGAAAAAGGGCGTCATGATGTGGATGGCGTCCACGCCGGACAGGGCCGCTTCCAGCACGGAATCGTCGGAAACCGCGATGGACACGCCCACCTTGCGCACGTACTCGTTCAGCGGGCCCACGTTCAGCTGCGGCACCACGTAAAACCCCGGCTGCCCCTTCCGGTATTCGTCGGGGCACACCACCCGCACCTCATGCCCCCGGCTTTTCAGGAACCGGATCAGGTTCATGGCGGCCACGCTGGTGCCGTTGTTTTCCTCGCCCAATACGTCGCAGACAATGGCGATTTTCATTCGATAATCATCCTTTAAGTGAATATGATAAAAGCATGCAAGATTGTATTCCCCTTTATGGCTTTCTCGGAAGGGGGTGTGGGGGAAACCGCTCTTTGGCCTCCAAAGAGCGGTTTCCCCCACAATTTTATAGTTCCACCAAATCAAACGCCGCTGCCCTTGCCATGCGGTTCATGACGGCCAGGGCTTCACCCTCGGGCTTCCAGCCCTGGGCCAGGATGAGGGAAACGCCCAGCGCGTCCATTTCCCGCAGGCGGCGGAAGAGCAGGTGCGCGCCTTCCTGGGGTGTATCGCCCAGGGAAAAGGCCCGGCGATTGCCAAACAGCGGCAGGGCGCTGCCGTGGGCCAGGATCACGGCGTTGTCGTTCTTGTCATAGCGTTCATTGATCGCTGCCGCCACCGCTTCGTTCGTTCCGATATAAACGGTCATTTTCGCCTTGGGCGCGTAGTGCCGGTGCTTCATGCCGGGGGAGGGCGCGCTTTCGCCTTCCTTCAAGGGCCGCATCACGCTGGGGGCCACGGTGCAGCTTCCCACGACCGACGCCACGTCCTCCGCCGTAATGGCCCCGGGCCGCAGCACGCAGGGCACGTCCCCGGTCAGGTCCAGCACCGTGGACTCCACGCCCACATCGCAGGCGCCGCCGTCCAGAATAAAGGGAATGCGCCCCTGCATATCTTCATACACATCCTGGGCTGTGGTGGGGCTGGGGCGGCCCGAACGGTTGGCGGAGGGCGCGGCAATGGGAATGCCGCATTCTTTCAGCAAGGCGTGGGCCACCGGATGGCTGGGGCAGCGCACCGCCACGGAGGGCAGGCCCGCCGTGGTCACGCTTGGCACTTTGTCCGTTTTCATCAGCAGCAGGGTCAGCGGCCCCGGCCAGAAGGCGTCCATCAGGGTTTCGGCGGTTTCCGTTACCCGGCAGAGCCCGTCCAGCTGGCTCCGCTCCGCCACATGCACGATCAGCGGATTGTCCGCCGGGCGCTCCTTGGCGGCGAAAATGGCCCGCACAGCTTCACCGTTCAGGGCGTCAGCGCCCAGGCCGTACACCGTTTCCGTGGGGAACGCCACCACCTGCCCCGCCCGCAGCAGCGCGGCGGCCTGCTTCAGGCTTTCTTCCCCGGCGGGAAGGCAAATCGTATCCATAAAAAATACTCCTTTGGATTATCCAGAAAATGTATAATTAACACTGTATATTCAGGACCCGTTTTTCATAAAATCCGGATGCTGAAACAGTAACATCATAGGCGCATCGAAGGGGATTGTCAAGGTATCTTTGGTTTTTTTCTGCCTTTTTCCCCCGGCGGTATTGTGTAAATGAGATGAATATGGTAATATGAATATGCAGAATGGAGGAATGAAATGAAAGCGGCCTTCTATTTCTATGCAAATCCCTTTCAGTCCAGGAGCGTGGAAGCGGCCCGGGCGCTGGCCGGCGCGGTGGAAAAACGCGGGGGCCGGGTGCTGGCGGAGGAGTGGCTTTCCCGGCAGGGGGTGGGGGAGGCATGCCCGCTGCCCGAGATGCCGGAGGGCGTGCGCGCCATCGTCGCGTTCGGCGGCGACGGCACGCTGCTGATGGCCGCGCCTCAGGCGGTGGAAAGGAACATTCCCATCGTGGGGGTAAATACCGGCACGGTGGGCTTCCTCATGCAGGGGGACGCGGACAATCCGGAAGAGACCGCCGAAGCCCTGACGGCCCCGGCTTATGAGCTGGCCGCTTACCCGCTGCTGAATATCCGGTATGACGGCGAAAGCTACCTGGCGATGAATGACCTGGCCCTCACCCGCGGCGAGCATCCCGGCGTGATCGAGGTGATCGCCCGGGCGGACGGGGAAGAAATCTTCCGGGCCCACGGAGACGGGGCGGTGGTGTCCACCCCGGTGGGCGCGACGGCTTACGGCCTGTCCGCCGGCGGCCCCATCGTGCGCCATGACGCGCCCTGCCTGCTGGTGACGCCGCTGTGCGCCAGGGAATTATTGCTCCGCCCCGTCATCCTGCCGCTGACGGCGAAGATCACCCTGCTGGCCCACGGCAGGGAGAGACGCAGGCTGCAATTGGCCATCGACGGTCAGACCCTGCTGCCCGTGACCCACGAAGCCCAGGTGGAAATTTCCGCCGCCGAAGAAACCATCCGCATGATCCGTCTCCGCCCATCCCGCTTCTTTGCGACCCTGCGCCGCAAACAGGCGGTATGGAACGATTATGAAATACAGGAGTGAACGAAATGAAAAACGCGCGTCAAACTGCCATCCTCAGCATCATTGAGCAGAACGATATCGAAACCCAGGAAGAGCTGGCCGGAAAGCTGCGGGACATGGGCATCGTGGTCACCCAGGCCACCGTTTCCCGCGACATTAAGGAGCTGCGGCTGCTGAAGGTGCTGTCCGGCACCGGCGGGTACAAGTACGCCACGGCGGACAAGGCGGAGCACGGCCTTTCGGAGCGCTTTGTGCGTATGTTCAAGGATTCCGTGCTGTCGGTGGATTCGTCGAAAAACATCGTGGTGCTCAAGACCCTGTCCGGCAGCGCCAACGTGGCGGGCGAAGCCATCGACTCCATGCGCCTGCCCGAGATCCTGGGCACCATGGCCGGAGACAATACCGTGTTTGTGGTGGTGCGCAGCGACGCCGACGCCGAGGAAACCAAGAAACGGTTTGAAGAAATGCTGAAGTAATATAGACAGTTCTAAGTTCTTAGTTCAAAGTTCTAAGCTTAACATACTTTCATCATGATGGGGACTTGCGTTATCATGGCGGTTTCTCATGCTTAGAACTTAGAACTTGGAACTTAGAACGATGGGATGAGGTACACATGCTTCAATCGCTGACAATCCGCAACATCGCCTTAATGGACGAAATGCAGGTGGAGTTTTCTTCCGGGCTGCACGTGCTGACGGGCGAAACGGGCGCGGGCAAATCCATCCTGGTGGACGCGGTGACGCTGCTGCTGGGGGGCCGGGCGCAGAAGGAGCTCATCCGCCATGGCGAGGAAAAGGCCAGGGTGGAGGGCGTTTTTGACATTTCCGACTGCCCGCCCGCGCAAAAGCTGCTGAAAGAGCAGGAATTGGACGAGGGGAACGAACTCATCCTCAGCCGGGAAATCACCCTGTCGGGGCGCTCCTCCTGCCGGGTGAACGGCACGCTGCTGCCGCTTGGTCAGTACCATCAGTTCACCGACCTGCTCATGGACATCCACGGCCAGCATGAGCACCAGTCGTTGATGGACGAAAAAAAGCATCTGGGCTATCTGGACGCCTCCGGGGATGACGCCCACCGGGCTTTATTGGAAAAGACCCAGAAGGATTTCACCGCCTGGCACGACTGCAAGAAAGAACTGGAACGGCTGCAAAAGCAGAGCGCCCAGGCCGGGGAACGGATGGAGCTTTTGCGCATCCGGCAGCAGGAATTGAAGAAGGCCAAGCTGGTGCCCGGCGAGGAAGAGGAACTGGCGAAGGAACGGGACAAGGGCCGCAACGCGGAGAAGATCAAAAACGGCCTGCGGGAAGCCTACGAGCAAGTCTACGACGGCAGCGAGCCCGCCGCCGAAGCCCTGCGAACCGCCGCCGCGGCTTTGCAGCCGATCGAAAATTTGGACGAAGCCTATGCTTCCCTGCTAAACCGGTTGGACGCGCTGTATTACGAAGCGGAGGACATCGGCCTGACCCTGCGGGATTTATTGGACAAGCTGGACATCGACCCGGACCGGCTGGAAGCGGTGCAGAGCCGCCTGGACCTGATCCGCCGCCTGAGCCGCAAGTATGGCGGGGCCACCACCGGGGAAATGGTGGCAAAACTGAAAGAAATCGAGAAAGAACTCAGCAGCTTTGAAAGCATCGACGACGACCTGGACGCGCTGGTGAAAAAGGAAAAGCAGCTGTCCCAGCAGTACAAAAAAACGGCGGATCAATTGACTGTGTCCCGCAATGCCCTGGCCCGGAAGTTTGAAAAGGAAATGGAAATCCAGCTGAACGACCTGAACATGGCGGGGACGAAATTCCAGGTGACGCTGCCCGCCTGCCCGCCGGGGCCGCTGGGCAACGAAACCGCCGCGTTCCTCATCGCGCCCAACCGGGGCGAGGAATTGCAGCCCCTTTCCAAAATTGCTTCCGGCGGCGAGCTGAGCCGCCTGATGCTGGCCATCAAGTCCGTAGCCGCCCAGCGGGAGGGCGTGCCCTCCATGATCTTTGACGAGATCGACACCGGCATTTCGGGCCGCGCCGCCCAGGTGGTGGGGGAGAAGATGGCCGCCATCGCCAAAGACCGGCAGGTGCTGTGCGTGACGCATTTGCAGCAGATTGCCGCCCTGGCCGACCACCATTACCTGGTGGAAAAATCCTTTGACGGCGAACGCACTCGCACCCAATTAACGCCCCTCGCCGGGGAAGCCAGGGTGAACGAAATCGCCCGGATGCTGGGCGGCGACCCGGAAAGCGCCCGCAGCCATGCCAGGGAAATGCTGAAAAAAGGGAATAGGCATTAGGAATTGGTCAGTATGCTTTGCTTCTTGGTTGTTTTCAATACCGCCCATGATATTATCCTAATGCCTATTGCCTAATGCCTAATCCCTAAAAAACTTCCAATTCAGAGCCTTTGGCCCTTTTCAATTATCGAAAAATGCGGTATAATCAGGAAAAGAGAAAATTCCATTTCTTCGAGCAAGAATCAATACGGGTTCTTCGTTATGATGAATGGGGACTGAAAGGATGTGACGATCATGGTCAGGTTCTGGAAACGGGCCTTCGCCTGGACGTGTGTTTTCGTAATCCTGCTTTCGTGCGCGCCCGCGATGGCGGAGTTTTCCCCGCGTTATGCCAAGCTGGGCGGCGACGGCCTGACGCTGACGCTGCGGGTGAAGGCTGAGTCCCTGTCGCCGCTTTCAAAGGCCACGCTGGAAAAGATCAATGAATGGCTGGACGGCCTGGCCCTGACCGTGTCCGCGGGCAAGAACAGCTGGGCGGATCTCAGCCTGATGGGGGAAAGCGTGCTGCGCGCCGACGTGCAGCGCAAGGACGGCTATACGCTGACCACTTTTTCGCCCGCCGGCGGCAGCTACCTCACCGCGGCGGACGCCTCCGACGCGCTGACGCTGCTGTGCGGCTCGGAATACGAATGGCCCGACCCGTCGGGCTTCCCCGCGGCGTATGTGAAGCTGGCACCGCAGCTGTATGAAAAGCTGGCGTCCCATGTCACGCCCAAGAAATCCAAGGAAGGCACGTCCATCAAGAATGCGTCCAAGGCGGCTTCCAGCGAAATCTATACCTTCTCCGGGGACGAAATGAACGAGTTCTGGCCCCGGGTGCTGGATACGCTGCTGCCCGCCATGGAAGAAGCGCTGGCGGGGCAGCCGGGCCTGTACAGCAAAGCCGAAGAACTGCTGGAAAACATCACGTTTTCGGGCGAATGCCGGTTCAAGCGCTTTTTCAGCAAGGCCGGGGACGATATGGGCCTGCAGTTTACCGGCAACGCGGCCCTGGACGACGACAAGCGCAAGGTGACGCTGTTCTACGGCTTTACCCCGGACAAGGGCGGTTACCTTTCCTTCTCCGCGCCCGCGGTGAAGGGCAAGAACAATTTCAAGCTCACCTGCTCCGTGCAGATGACCGGCAAGAATGCCGTGAATACCCTGGCCATTGAAGGCGCTTACACCCGGACGTATGACAAAAAAACGGTGTCCGGTTCGCTGACCGCGAATCTGAAAAATACCGTAAAGGCAGAAGAAGAAAAATGGACGGGCAAGGTGACGGTCACCCGCACCGAAAATAAGGTGAAATCCACCTGGACGCTGACGCCCGCCCTGGTCTTTGACGACGAAGGCCTGTCGGGCAGCGTGACGCTCCAGAAAAAAGAAGGCAACAAGAACACCGTAAAAGCCGTTTTTGATGTGAAGGCCGGCCCTTATCAGGGAGCGATTCCGCCCGTTGCCGCCAGCGCCAAGGATTTGCGCGATGCGTCGCCGGAAAGCGCGCGGTCGGCGGTTCAGGGCGAAATGGCGCCCCTGGTCGCGGCGCTGGCCGAACTGCTGCAGCCCCTGACCGAAAAGGAACGCGCTTCCATCCTGCATGACCTTCGCACCGACGCCTGGATGAACGGCCCGGTGGTGCCCGCGCTGGAGACTGCGGTGGAAGAACTGGCGGAACCCGAAGAACCGGAGGATAACGGGGACGAAGAGGCGGAGGATGAAGACTGGGGCGAAGAAGAAGACCAATGACCGCCGCCGTTCAGCCGCGCGACACATCCCCGCCGCCGGGGGAAGCGGCTGATATAAGAAGTATTGAGGAGGACACTGCACATGAAACGATGGATTTCGCTCGTCCTGGCGCTGCTGCTGGCCCTGAGCGCGGCGGCGGCGTTCGCGGAAAGCGATACGCTGCTGGGCAAGTTTTTCCAGCAGGCGGTGAAGGAATCGGCCTATCGCGGCACGGTTTCCTTCAGCGTGATTGGCGACGGCACCACCGCGATTCCCCAGGAGACCTGGACGCTGCTCAAAGCCCTGCTGCCCCAGCTGAACGTGACCCTGGAGCACAGCACCCAGCGGAAACGCGACGAGGGCGAGGCAAGCGTGACGTTCAGCGTCAGCGGCCAGCCCGAGCATAAGCTTTCTTTCCTTTATGACGAAAAACTGACGGGCCTTTCCGGCGATCTGCTGGATGCCGACGCCGTTTATACCGCCGCCCGGGAATGGAGCTGGACGCGCCTGCTTACGTCCCCCGCCGGGGAGGGCGAAGCGTGGCCCCCCATGTGGAAGATGCTGCTGAACGTGCTCAACGCGCCGGACAGCTGGAAGAAAAGAGCCGAGCCGCTTATGAAGCCCTATGAAACGGAAGTGGCGGAGTGGATGAACACCTTCGCGTCCGTTTCCATGCAGATGGAGGGAGGCAAGCCCTATTCCGAACTGGCCTGCAAAATCCCGGCTGCGGAAGTGGTAAAGGAAGCCAAGGCGCTGCTTGGCAAGGTATACCAGGATCGGGAATTGCTTTCCCTGCTCAAGGAAGCGGTTACCCCCGCGGAAGCGGAAGCTTATCTTCAGCCGGGCGCGGAGAGCGCGCTGAATGCCATGCTGGATCAGCTGAAAATGGAAGGCAGCGTGGAAATTGCCCGGCGGCATGATTCCTCCGGCACCGCGCTGCTGGACCGCATCTCTTTTCCTTTCGCCCAAGGCGCGCTGTTTACCCGCCTTGCCGTCTCCGTCACGCCGACCGAGAACGGCCAGGAATGGAACGTGTCCGGCGCGGCGAAGGACGGCAGTGAATTTGATATCTCCTGCAAGCAGGCGTCGCCGGATACCTATACCGGTTCCGTGGAGCTGATGTTGCCGGTGAAGGCGGAGGGCGCTTCCTTCGTGGTCAGCGACGGCAAGCCGCAGCTCAAGCCCTTCAGCTTTGAATACAGCTTCACCTGGGATCAGGGCGAGGAAGCCTATTCTCTGGCTGACGATAAAACCACCCAAACCATCCAGGGCAGCCTGATGATCATTCCCAAGGGCGAAACGGAGATTCCCATGCAGGTGTTCTCCCTGACCGCGAACCTGTCTTCCGGCAGTTCCAAGCAGTCGCCCACCCATCTGGACGGCAACGTTTCCTGGATGGATATGATGAGCGGCGCGGCGATCACCGCGCAGCTGACCAGCCGCACGGTGGCGCCTTTTGATTATACTGCGCCCTCCGGGGCGGAAGGCGCCGTGCGCATCGACCAAATGACCGTAGAGGAACGTGCGTCCCTGCTGGAGGACTGGATGGCAAACCTGGCGGGGTTCATCGCCTCCGCGGCAGCCGGGACGGTGGCGGGGGAATAAACCGCGGGCACCGGGAATAGGCTGAAATGTCAGAATCTGTGTTCCAATACCGCAGGCTTTGACCTCTTTCAGTATTGCCAAAGGATGATGAGTGTGGTATAATCACTCACGTATAAAGCGAATTATCCACGCGAAAAAACGGGGAAAGCCGCCGGGAAGCGGTTCGGAACCGTGCAGAGACAGATTCGCAAAAGAAAGAAAGGGGTATTATCCATGAAAAAACTGATTGCTTTGCTGATGGCGATGATGATGGTTTTCTCCTGCGCCTCCGTGCTGGCTGAGGAAACCACGGAAGTTCAGCTGCCCGCCATCGAAGTGCCGAATTTCACCCTCACCTCCACCCTGGAGCTGGATGAAGCGCAGGTTATGGCCCTGCTGCCCGCCATGGGTCTGCCCGAGGAAGCCGCCGGCATGGTGCAGATGCTCCTGCCCCTGTTCAACGGCCTGGGCGAAAAGCTGGTGTTTGCCGACATGGGCCTGCAGTATGACCTGAGCCTGAAGGGCCAGGAAGTGCTGTCTCTCGTGGCCGAAGCGACGGAAAACGGCTTCGCCCTGGGAAGCAACCTGCTGCCCAGCTACGTGCTGACCATCCAGAACGACACCATCCAGAAGCTGATGGAGCAGTTCATGCAGCAGGCGCAGGAAGCCGCCGGCAAGCTGGATATGGAACAGCTGCAGAAAGCCGCTGAAAAGCTCACTGGCTACGCCATGGAAATGGCCGGCGTGTACCAGAGCCTGGTGTCCATCAGCGAACCCGTGAAGGGCGAATACGCCGACCTGATTGAAGGCGTTGTGTTCACCGGTGAATCCGACCTGGTCGTAGACGCGAAGGGCATGATGGACGCTCAGAAGCAGTTCATCGCCAAGGTTCTGGGCGATGAGGACATCAAAGCCGCCATCGATTCCATCACCGCCATGATCCCCGGCGCTTCCTTTGACGCCGCCCAGATCCTCAGCGAGATGGAGAACGCCGAAGGCGAAGTGATTCCCGAAGTGGCCGGCAAGATCTATACGATCATCGATGACGAAGGCAACCAGATCGCTCCCAACACCTATGTGATCGTCAGCGCCGACGTCAAGGAACATCCCGAAGGAAACACCAACGCCTACGTATATGTTGCCGAAAACGCCCTGGACATCCAGGTGGAAGTGCCCGCTCAGAATGTTTCCGTCGAAGTGTACGGCGAACTGATTGAAAACGGCATCACCGCCAACATCGCGATTTCCGCCGAGGGCGTGGATGCGGAACTGGCGCTGACCGCGGCTGCGTCCGATACAGGCATGAAGCTGGACGCCGCGCTGTATATGGGCGAAGCGGAGAATCCCCTGGCGGTTTGCTCCATCGATTTCGCCATGGGCGGCGAACGCGACAAGAAAGCCTTTGAAGGCGAAAAGGCCGAACTGCCCGTCGAAAGCCTGATGGATCCTGAAAACGCTGCCGATGTGACTTCCGCGCTGGTGATGGATGTGCTGGGCAACGGCCTGACCGGCGTGCTGAACAACATCAAGACCGTGATGCCTGAACAGGGCGCCATGCTGGAGCAGATCGTCAACCAGCTCCTGACCCAGTTCATGGGCGGCGGCGCTGCGGAAGAAGTTCCCGCCGCTTAATCGATTCCAGATTTCTCCTGCCGTCCGGGTTCTCCCGGACGGCTTTTCTGACCTTTTCAGAAAGGAGCAGGCCATGCAGGATTTCTCTTTGCCCCAGGCGCGGTCTTTTTTCTTTCCCAAAGGAGATCACGGCGTGCTGCTGATTCATGGATTCACCGGCACGCCCGCCCATATGCGCCTGATTGGCGAAGGGCTGCGGGACAATGGCTTTGCGGTGCGCGGCATCCTGCTGCCGGGGCACGGGGAAAGCCCGGAAACGATGGGGAAAACCTCCTGGCAGGACTGGTTTCAGGCGTGCCGGGAAGCCGCTGTGGACATGCGGAAAAAGTATCGGTATTTCACGGTGGCGGGCCTGTCCATGGGCGGGTGCCTGGCGCTGATGCTGGCGGAGCAAATGGACGCGGACGCCTGCGTGACGATTGCCGCGCCGATGAAAACCGTGGCAAAGTTCCGTTCCCTGGCC
Source organism: uncultured Eubacteriales bacterium (assembly GCA_902793245.1). Classification (GTDB taxonomy): domain Bacteria; phylum Bacillota; class Clostridia; order Christensenellales; family Aristaeellaceae; genus RUG563. Next base: position 14,710 of record CADBCX010000014.1, read on the forward strand.
CCGATTGCCGCCCTTGTGCATCCAATTGTCAGCAAGCGCGCGGACGGCGGCAGGGCCAGCCTGAACGCGGAATACGACATCGGCTATGACAGCTATCCCCTGTCGAGCGTCGCGCACCTGAGCGCCGTCATGCGGCGGGCCAGGCAGCATTTGTCCCTCATCCGCTGCCCGGTGCTGGCAGTTCAGTCCCATGGGGACAAAACCGTTACCTCCGACAGCCCGGACATCATCCTGAACGGCGTGTCCAGCGGCGTCAAGGCCCGGCTCTGGCTGAATGAAGCGCCCCATGTTTGCACCATTTCCCCGGAATACCCCAAAATCGTGAAGGCTATGGCGGATTTTCTGCGGGAAGCGGAAAACAGGACTTGAGTTCAGCACGCCATATTGTCCAAAACATTGGAAAAAACTTTTTCAAATTGCTGAATCTTTCAGAATTTCTTTGGAAAACGCTTGTATTTCTGATTTTCCTATGGTATACTACGCACTGTGATTCATCGCGTGAAGGTGAATCCCGGAACACAAAAAATCGACCTTTGAGAAAGAAGGGTTTAACGAAGAGTGGGAGCTGCAAGCAGGAAGCCGTTGGGGTTGACGCTTTATTTCGCGCCCCCGCGTTTTCCGCAAATTGCAGTGATCTCCCGCTCTTTCTGTATTTTTTAGCGGGAAGCCGCCGGGAAAGGAGGGGAGAGAGTGCCTCCCAAAAACGCGAATATGCAGAAGATCACAGCGATCTGTGAAGCCCTGGCAAAGAAACTGAACTATGAGCTGTGCGACGCGGCGATGGAAAAGGAGCCCACGGGCCGGTACCTGCGCATCTACATCGACACCGAAACCGGCGTCACCCTGGACGACTGCGAGAAGTTCCACCGGGCAGTGCAGCCCCTTCTGGAGCCCTTCGACTATGATTTCCTGGAGGTCTGCTCCCCCGGCATCGACAGGCCGCTGAAAACCCAGCGGGACATTGACAAATCCATCGGCCTGCTGGTGGAGGCGAAAATGTATAAACCCGTGGACGGCAGGAAAACAGCCCAGGGCCTGCTCAGGGAAATGAACGAGGAACATGTGCTGCTGCAAAGCGGGGACGAAATGATCGACCTGCCCCGCAAGGCGGTGGCCCAGGTGCGTCTGGTGCCCGATTTGAGCGCGCTGGACAGCGACGAAGAAGTTTAAAAACAGGCATTTATGCCGTGAACATACAGGAAGGATAGGTAATCAACATGGCACGCAAATCTGAAATGATGGACGCGATTGAAGCGCTGGCCAAAGCAAAGGACATCAGCGTGGATCAGATCGTCAGCGCGGTGGAGGAAGGCTGCAAGGCCGCCTACCGCCGGTATTTGAAGCGGAGCGCCAACGCGCCCCTGAACCTTTCCGTGGTGCTGAGCCGGGAACATGACGTGCAGATTTTCGCCCGCAAGGTGGTCTCCGAGGAAGTGGAGGACGAAAACCAGCAGATTTCCCTGGAGGACGCCAAGAAACTGGGGCCCAGCTATGAGTTGGGCGATATCGTGGAAATGGACGTGACGCCCGCGGACTTTGGCCGCGTCGCCGCCCAGACCGCCAAGCAGGTGATCCGCCAGCGGCTCCAGGACGTGGAAAAGGGCAAGATTTACGACGAGTATATCGAAAAGGAAAACGAGATCCTCACCGGCATCGTGGAACGGGTGGACGCCAAGGGCGTGTACGTCGAACTGGGCCGTACCCACGGCTTCCTGGATGTTTCCGAATATATGCCCGGCGAGGAATACCGCCCCGGCGACCATATCAAGGTCTATGTTCTGCAGGTGTACCGCGCCAATAAGGACGCGGCCCGCACGCCCCAGGTGGCGGTCAGCCGCATCCATCCCGGCCTGGTCAAGCGCCTGTTTGAAATGGAAGTGCCGGAAATCGCCACCGGCGTGGTGCAGATTAAGTCCATCGCCCGCGAGGCGGGCAGCCGCACCAAGATGGCCGTGGCCTCCACCGACGCCATGATCGACCCCGTCGGCGCCTGCGTCGGCCCCCGCGGAAGCCGCGTGGATAAGGTGGTCAGCGAGCTGAAAAACGAAAAGATCGACATCATCAAGTGGTCCGCCGACCCCGCCGAGTTCGTGGCCAACGCCCTGAACCCCGCGTTCGTGGAACAGGTGCTGCAAAGCGACGAGGAAAAAATCTGCCGCGTCGTGGTGCCGGACAACCAGCTGTCCCTGGCCATCGGCAAGGAAGGGCAGAACGCCCGCCTCGCCGCCAAGCTGACCGGCTGGAAGATCGATATCAAATCCCAGACCCAGTACAACGAGCTGCGGGCTCAGGAAGCCGCCAACGTGCCTGAGGGCAACGGCTCCATCATCGCCGACGACGCCGAGGATTACGAGAAGCTGCCCGAATCCGGCGACGACGAAACCATGTAAGAGGTTTTTCCCATGAAAGAAAAAAAGGTGCCCATGCGCATGTGCGTGGGCTGCCGGGAAATGAAGCCCAAGAAGGAACTGCTGCGGGTGGTGAAATCCCCGGAGGGCGTGGTGTCCATCGACACCACCGGGCGCAAACCGGGCCGGGGCGCGTATGTGTGCCGGTCGGCGGACTGCCTGAAGCGGGCCATCAAGCAAAAGCAGCTGGAGCGGGCCTTTGAATGCGCCCTGGGCGAGGAGACCCACGCTTCCCTGCTGGAAGCGCTCAAGGAACTGGAGGGCCAGGCATGAGCGCCGTATCAGGACTTCTGGGCCTGGCCTGCCGGGCCGGGCAGATCGCCCTGGGCGCGGATATGGCCTTGCAGGAGATCCGCAGCGGGAAAGCGGCGCTGCTGCTGCTGGACGCTGCCGCGTCGGAAGGAACGAAGAAAAAGCTCCTGGACGCCTGCGCGTTCCGAAGCGTGCCGGTGTATACGCTGCCGGAGGACGAAATTTCCCGGGCCTGCGGGCGGGACGGACGGATGGCCGCCGCGGTCAGGAAGGGAAATCTGGCAAAGCGTATGGAAGAATTATTAAAAAACCTTGAAGAATAAACTGATTTAACGATTAAAGCCAAATGCGGGGGTGCAAGCATCGAATGACCAAGGTGAAACTGGCTGAAGCCACGAAGGAAATCAATCAGCAGGCGGGCGTGATCCTGGAGGACGCGGCGCGTATCCGGCGCAGCCTGGATACCGTGATGCAGGCGTTGCGCAAGCAGGAACAGAAGTTCCAGCGGGAAGAGGAAGAAGAAAAGGCCCGGAAGCGCCAGGAGGAACAGGCGGAACTGACCAAACAGCACGCCAAGGCCTGGACCATGCCTGATGAAGACGAGGCGGTTGCTCCCCCGGCGCCCGCACCCGCAAAGGAAGAAAAGCAGGAAGCGGCAAAACCCGCGGAGAAGCCCGACGCCAAGCCAGAGGAAAAACCGGCTGAAGCGCCTGTGGAAAAACCCGCGCCGAAGGCCGAACCCGTTGAAAAGAAAGAGCCTGAAGCGGCAAAACCCGCACCGGCGGAAAAACCTGCCGCCAAGCCTGCGGAGAAGCCTGCCGTAAAGCCCGCCGCCGCGCAGCAGCCCGCGAAGCCCGCTCCTGCCGCCGGTCAGCAGCCTGCGCGCCCTGCCGCGCGTCCCGTGGGGACTGCGCCGAACCAGCAGGGAGGCGTGCGTCCGCAGGGCCCCTATGGGCGTCCCGCGAATGGTCAGCCCGGTCAGCCTGTACGTCCCGTTAACGGCCAGCCCGGTCAGTATGGACGCCCGGCAGGCCAGCAAGGCCAGTATGGCCGTCCCGCGAACGGTCAGCCCGGTCAGTATGGCCGTCCCGCGAATGCGGCTCAGGGAGGCCAGTATGGCCGTCCCGCGAATGCGGCCCAGGGCGGACAGTATGGCCGTCCCGCAGGTCAGCAAGGCCAGTTTGGACGCCCGGCAGGCCAGCAAGGCCAGTTTGGCCGTCCCGCGGGCCAGGGCCAGCAGGGTCAGTATGGCCGTCCCGCGGGCCAGGGCCAGGGCGGGGGCCGTCCCCAGGGCGGCAATCGTCCCATGGGCGGCGGACGCAGCCGCGGCCCCGAACTGACGCCCGTGGTCGAGAAAGAGCGCGTCAGCAATTACGATCCCAACAAGAAGCAGTATATCCGCCAGCATGACCCCGAGCACGTGGCGAAAAACCGGAAGCAATTGCAGAAGGAAAGCTACAACAGCGGCTACGACGACGACACCATGCGCGGCGGCAAGAAGCGCACCACCAAGAAGCAGCCTTCCGCCCAGCAGATGATGGCCCCCATCAAGATCGAAAAGGCGTTCATGACCGCCGAGACCATCACCGTCAAGGACCTGACCGAGCGCATCGGCAAGCCCGCGGGCGAAATCTTAAAGAAGCTGCTGATGCTGGGCATCATGTCCAACATCAACTCCGAGCTGGACTTTGACACCGCTTCCCTGGTCTGCTCCGAATTCGGGGTGGAGCTGGAAATGAAGCTGGATAAAACAGCCGAGGACGCCCTGTCCGAAGCCGACGTGGAGGACGCCGAGGAAGACCTGCAGCCCCGTCCTCCGGTCATCACCATCATGGGCCACGTGGACCACGGCAAGACTTCCCTGCTGGACTACATCCGCAAGGCCCACGTCACCGCTACCGAAGCGGGCGGCATCACCCAGCACATCGGCGCTTACACCGTCAAGCTGAACGGCCGCCAGATTACCTTCCTGGACACCCCCGGCCACGAAGCCTTCACCGCCATGCGTATGCGCGGCGCCCAGGCGACCGATATCGCCGTGCTGGTGGTGGCCGCCGACGACGGCGTGATGCCCCAGACCATCGAGGCCATCAACCACGCCAAGGCCGCCGACGTGCCTATCGTGGTGGCTATCAACAAGATGGATAAGCCCGCCGCCAACGCGGACCGCATCATGCAGGACCTGACCAAGTACGAGCTGGTGCCCGAAGCCTGGGGCGGCGACACCATCATGGTGCCCGTCAGCGCCGTCACCGGCGACGGTGTGGACGACCTGCTGGAAATGATTCTTTTGCAGGCCGACACCATGGAGCTCAAGGCCAACCCCAACCGCATGGCCAAGGGGGTCATCATCGAAGCCAAGCTGGACAAGGCCCGCGGCCCGCTGGCCACCGTGCTGCTCCAGAACGGCACCTTGAAGGTCGGCGACAACATCGTGGCCGGCATGGCTTCCGGCCGCGTCCGCGCCATGGTTAACGACCGGGGCGAGCGCGTGCAGAAGGCCGGGCCCTCCACGCCCGTGGAAATCTCCGGCTTCAACGAAGTGCCGCTGGCGGGCGACGAAATGTTCGCCGTGGCCGACGACCACCTGAGCCGCCAGGTCGCCCAGGAACGCCGCGACAAGCTCAAGGCCGCCCGGGCCAACACCACCAAGGTGAGCCTGGACAATCTGTTCGCGGGCATCGCCGAGGGCAAGGTGCAGAACCTGAACATCATCATCAAGGCCGACGTGCAGGGCAGCGTGGAAGCCGTGAAACAGGCGCTGGAGAAGCTCTCCAACGACGAAGTGAAGGTGCGCGTGCTGCATTCCGCCGTGGGCGCGATCACCCAGGACGACGTGAACCTGGCCTCCGCCTTCAACGCCATCATCATCGGCTTCAACATCCGGCCCGACTCCACCGCCCGGGACGCCGCCGAGCGCGAGGGTGTGGACATCCGCCTGTACCGCATCATCTACCAGGCCATCGAGGACGTGGAAAAGGCCATGAAGGGCCTGCTGGCTCCCGAATTCAAGGAGAATCTGCTGGGCCACGCCCAGGTGCGTTCCACCTTCAAGATCACCGGCGCGGGCACCATCGCTGGCTCCTACGTCACCGACGGCAAGGTGCAGCGCAACGCCTCTGTGCGCCTGCTGCGCGATAACGTGGTCATCTTTGAAGGCAAGCTGAGCTCCCTCCGCCGCTTTAAGGACGACGTGAAGGAAGTCGCCTCCGGCTACGAGTGCGGCATCGGCTTGGAAAACTACAACGACATCAAAGAGGGCGACGTGATCGAGTGCTTCGTGATGGAAGAAATCGAGCGCTGACGCTTTCCGATGAAAGCCCACAAATGTGGGCTTTCATCGGGTTTTGCAGATTTTCTTGTGGGCTGCGACCACGGCCAGAAAATCTGTAAGGAAGCGGGATAAATCCCGCTCCTCGAACCGGCGGAGCCGGTTCTGCGGATTACAGTCGAAGGCTTGACCAGCCTTCGACGCATCTGGTAAGTTTGACCCCATTTGGTGAAGAAAGGACAACTGATTTGAGCAGTTTTCGCATTGACCGGATTTCGGAAGAAGTGCGCCACGCCATCGACGCCATCATCCGGGACATGAACGACCCGCGCATCACCGGCACCTATGCCGTGACGAGGGCCGACGTGACCCGCGACCTGCGCTGGGCGAAGGTGTACGTGAGCGTATTGGAGGATGACAAGGCGGAGGACATGATCAAGGCGCTGAAAAAGGCCGCCGGATACATCCGCCACGAACTGGGCCTGCGGGTCGATCTGCGCTATACCCCGGAGCTTTTATTTGAACGCGACCGGAACATCGCCTACGGCGCGCATATCGCCCAGGTATTGAAGGATGTAATGCCCCAAGAAGAAACTTCTCAAGGAGATGAACCTGGGGATGGAGAACACGCAGAACAATGAATTCTGCCCTGACATGCTGTCCGCGTTGAAAAACGCGAACAGCATCTTGTTATGCTGCCATATTTCCCCGGACGGGGACGCCATCGGCTCCCTGCTGGCGGCGGGGCTGGGGCTGCAGAGCATGGGAAAGCAGGTCACCATGGCCTGCGGCGATTCGGTGCCCGCGCTGCTTCGGTTCCTGCCCGGGGCGGCGGAAATCGTGGGACCGGAGGCGCTGAAAGGAAAAAGCTTCGATCTTGCCCTGTCGGTGGACACGGCGACGGTGGAGCTGATGGGCTCCTGCGCGGCTGCTTATTTTGCCGCGCCCATCACCGCGCAGATGGATCACCACGGCAGCAACACCGGATACGCCCAATTCAACGCGGTGGACGGCTCCGCTTCGGCGGCGGGCTGCATGGTGCGACGGGCCATGCGGGCGCTGGACATTCCGCTGACCAAGGAAATCGCCGCCTGCCTGTACTGTGCCATGAGCACGGATACCGGCAATTTCCGTTACCCCAACACCACGGCGGAAGCCTTCGCCATCATGACCGAGCTGATGGAGACGGGGTTTGACCTGGCCGGAGAAGCCCGCATCCTCCATTCCCTCCGGGAAGTGGAAAACGCCAGGCTGCTGGGCCGGGCGCTGAATTCCCTGAAAATCTTCGCAAACGGCAAATGCGCCTGCATGCGCATCACCGCAAAGGACTTTCGGGAAGCCCACGCCCTGCCGGAGCACAACACCGCCATCGTGAATTATGCACTCGACCTGCCCGGTGTGGAAGCGTGCTTCCTGGCAGAGGAGCGGGAAAACGGCCAGGTGAAGGCCAGCTTGCGGGCGCTGCCGGGGCGGGATATTTCGACGGTTGCCCGGCGTTACGGAGGCGGGGGACACCAGTTGGCGGCGGGCCTGCGGTATCCCGGAACGCTGGACGCGCTGTGCGAATCGCTGGAACAGGATTTAACCGCGCTGGTTGAGGGGAAGGAATGAACGGGTTTCTCAATCTTTTAAAGCCGCCGGGCATGTCCTCCGGGGCGGCGGTGGCGGTGGTGAAACGCCTGACCGGGGAAAAGGTGGGCCATGCGGGCACGCTGGATCCGGAAGCCGCGGGTGTGCTGCCTGTCATGGTGGGCCGGGCGGCCAGGCTGCTGGACTATTTTCCCGACAAGAGCAAGAGCTACATCGCGGAAATCGCCTTTGCCGGGGCCACGGACACCCAGGACGCCCAGGGGACGATCATTGAGGAAGTGACCAAGGTGCCCAGCCGGGAGGAAATCTTGGCTGTGCTGCCGCAATTCCGGGGGGACATTTTGCAGCGCCCCCCCGCCTATTCCGCTTTAAAGCGGGACGGCGTGCCGCTGTACGAACTGGCTCGGAAGGGCATTGCGGTGGAGACCAAGGCCCGGCCTACGGAAATTCGCGCTTTGGAATTGGGCGAGCAAACCGGCCCGGACGGATATATGCTAACAGTTGACTGCGGCAGCGGGACGTATATCCGTACCCTCTGCCACGATATTGGACAAGCCTTAAACGCCCCCGCCCACATGCGTTTCCTGCTGCGGACGCGGCACGGGGCTTTCATCATCGAGAACGCCGTGACCATCGAAGAAGTAATGGAAGCGGGAAACCAAGGCACCATCGAAACCCTGCTGCTGCCGATGGACTATCCTTTACAATCGCTGCCCCGGCTGGAGTTGCCGGAACAATTCTGGAAGCTGGGGAAAAACGGCGGCAAGCTGCCGGGGAACCTGATGCCGGAACTGGAAGAAAACCGGCATATCCGGGTATACGCGGAAGACGAATTGCTGGGCGTGGCGCACAAAACACAAGACCTCATCCGCTTTGACGTGGGGCTGACGGGAGGAAACTGACATGGACATTCGGGAACGTTTATCGGGTATCCGCTGCTTTCTGCTGGACATGGACGGCACCTTTTATTTGGGCAACCAACTGATCGACGGCTCGCTGGATTTCCTGCAGGCCCTGCATGATACCGGGCGGCAATGCCTGTTCCTCACCAACAACTCCTCCAAGTCGGCGGATTTTTATAAACAGAAGTTAGCGCGCATGGGCGTGCCGGAGGAATTCCGCAATGTGCTCACCAGCGGCCAGGCCACGGCCCGGTACGTGACGAACCGCTTTCCGGGAAAGAAAGCCTTCCTGCTGGCAAACGAAATCGAGACAAAAGAGATGGAAGCCCTGGGGGTGCAGATTGACCAGGAGCATCCTGACTATGTATTGATCGCCTTTGACACGGAGCTGGACTACAAAAAGATGACCCTGCTCTGCGACCATGTGCGGGCTGGGCTGCCCTACATCGCCACCCACCCGGACTTCAACTGCCCCACCGAAACGGGCTTCATTCCCGACATTGGGGCCACCATCGCCTATGTGAAGGCCAGCACGGGCCGGGAGCCGGATGTGATCATCGGAAAGCCCAACGGGGGCATCGTGGAAGAAACCCTGCGGGTCACCGGCCTGAAAAAGGAAGAAATGGCCATGGTGGGCGACCGGTTGTACACCGACATTGCCACCGGCGTCAACTTCGGCATGCTGTCCATTCTGGTGATGAGCGGCGAAACCACCGCCCAGATGGCGGCGGAATCCCCCATCAAGCCGGGCCTGACCTTCGGGCGGCTTTCGGACATGATTCCTTATTTATGAAGCAAATGAAGGACATTCTGCGCCGGGCGCTCATCGGCGCGTTCTGGATTGGCGTATGGTGGGCCATCGCGCTGGCGGTAGGTCTGCCGAAGCTGCTGCCGGGGCCGAAGGAAACGGCCCTGGCTTTTGCGCGTCTGTGCGGCACGGACACCTTCTGGCGCAGCGTGGGCTTCACGCTCCTGCGGGTGGCGATGGGGTATCTCCTGGCGGTCATCGCCGGGGCGCTGCTGGCGGCGGGGTGCCATTGGGTGAAGGGCTTGGACGCCCTGCTGTCGCCGCTTCGCACGGTGATCCGCGCTACGCCGGTTTCTTCCTTTATCCTGCTGGTGTGGCTGTGGCTGAAACGCGCCCATGTGCCGGTGTTTATTTCCTTCCTCATGGTGCTGCCCATCATCTGGACGGCGGCCCAGGAAGCGCTGGGCGCGGTGGATGGCGACTTAAAAGAAATGGCCCGGATGTATCGTTTTTCCCGCTGGAAGAAGCTCCGGTATCTGTACGCGCCCTCCGTGCGCCCTGCGTTCATGGCGGCGTGCATGACCGGCCTGGGCTTTGCCTGGAAAAGTGGCATCGCCGCGGAGGTCATCGCCCTGACGCCGGACTCCGTGGGCAAGCACCTGAGCGACGCGAAGAATTACCTGGAGTATCCCGACCTCTTTGCCTGGACGCTGACGGTGATCCTGCTGTCCATGGCGCTGGAAGCGGGCCTGAAAGCCCTGGCCCGGAGGCGGAAGGAGGCGGGGAAATGATCATCCTGAACCGCGTTTCCGCGGGCTATCCGGAAAAAAAGGTCTTGGAAAACCTCAATCTCACCCTCCCCGACACCGGCGCTGTCGCCCTGATGGCCCCGTCCGGTTATGGCAAAACCACCCTGCTGCGGGTGCTGGCAGGATTGAAAGCGCCGGACGCCGGAGAAATCAAGGGTTTGGAGAATAAAAAAATCGCCTTCCTGTTTCAGGAAGACCGTCTGCTGCCCTGGGTGTCGGCGGAAACAAACATTGAAATTGTCAGCGATCAGGAAAAGGCAAAATATTGGCTGGAACAAATGGAAATCCCCAACGGAACCCAGCTGCCCCGGGAAATGAGCGGCGGGATGCAGCGGCGCGTGGCCCTGGCCCGGGCCATGGCGTTCGGCGGGGACGTGCTGCTGCTGGACGAGCCCTTCAAGGGCCTGGACGAAGCCCTGCGGGAACGCATCGCCGGGCGAATCAAGAACGTGTTCCCGCTGACTGTTCTCTCCGTTCATGACATCGCGGAAGCGGAGCTCATGGGGGCGTCTGTCCTGCGGCTGGACGCGCTGGGCGAACGTTGACAGAGAATACCGGCCATGATATAATATCACTGTATACAGCGGAAAGAGGGGGAGAAACACATGGTCTTTTCAAGCCTTTCCTTTCTGCTTTATTTTTTGCCTCCGGTGATCCTGATTCACCTGTTCCTGCCCAAAAGGCTGCAAAATCCTTTTCTGTTTTTTGCCAGCCTGTTTTTTTATGCCTGGGGCGACGCCCGGTTCGTGCCGCTGTTCTTCGGGCTCCTGCTTGCGGATTGGGGGCTGGGCGCGCTGCTGGATAAAACGGAAAAGCCGGGAACGCGGAAATGCCTGCTGGCGCTGGGCGTGCTGGCGAATATGGGCTCCCTGTTCCTGTTCAAATATGCGCGCTTCTTCCTGGACGTTATGGGATGGAGAACGCCAGCTTTCGTCGTTTCCGCGCTGCCCCTGGGCATCAGCTTTTTCACCTTCCAGGCCACGGGCTATCTGGCAGACGTGTACCGGAAGCGGACGAAGCCTGAAAACAATGTGTTCGCGTTCGGCGCTTTCCTGTTCATGTTTCCTCAGCTCATCGCCGGGCCGATCGTGCGGTACTCGGATTTGTCCAAAGCCCTGCATGAAAAGCGCAGGCCGGAAGCGCAAGCCCTGGAAGCGGGCATGGCGCTGTTCATCGGCGGGCTGGCGGCCAAGGTGCTGCTGGCCAATCCCCTGGGCGCGTTCGCCGGGGAAATGCGCAAGCTGATGGAGGCGGACACCCTCTGCGCCTGGCTGTATATGCTGTGCTACAGCCTGCAAATCTACTTTGACTTTATGGGCTATTCCGTCATGGCTGTGGGCATGGGCCGGATGCTGGGCTTTTCCTTTCCCCGGAACTTCAACCACCCCTATGCCGCGTCCTCTGTGACGGATTTCTGGCGGCGCTGGCATATCACCCTCAGCGGCTGGTTCCGGGATTATGTGTACATTCCCCTGGGCGGCAATCGGCGCGGCACGGCGCGAACCATCCTGAACATGCTGGTCGTGTGGTCGCTGACCGGGTTCTGGCACGGGGCCAGCTGGGAATTTATCCTGTGGGGCCTGTGGTACTTCCTGATGCTCGTCGCGGATAAATACTTGCTGGACAGGCTGAAAGCGCCGGGGATTCTGCGGCGGCTCGTGATGTATGTCAGCGTCGGTGTGGGCTGGATGATCTTCAGCGCCAACGGCGCGGAAAACATCCTGCCCATGCTGAAAAGCCTGGTCGTTTTTCGCCGGGAGGGCCACGCCCTGTTCTGGCTGCGGGAGATGGCCCCGCTGCTGGCGGTGTCCGTGCTCTGCTGCGTGCCCGCCGCGGTGAACGGCGCAAAGCGGCTGGCGAAGCGGTATCCCTGGCTTCGGTTCGCGGTCATGCTGGCGCTGCTGCTGGTCAGCCTGGCGGCGCTGACAAAAAGCTCCTACAATCCTTTTCTGTATTTCCGGTTTTAAGGAGGCGGACGTGGAATGAAAAAATCGCCTCTGTTCGTTACTTCCATGGCGCTGCTGCTTTTGCTGCTGGCGGGCCAATGGCTGCTGCCCCGGCGGGAATTCAGCGAAATGGAAAACCGGGTGCTGTCCCAGCCGCCGGAAATCTCGCTCTCCTCTCTCACCAGCGGGCGGTGGGGAGACCGGTTTGAAGCCTTCGCCGCCGATCAGATTCCCCTGCGGGACGCTTTCGTGTCCCTGTACATGACCACGGAAGCGGGCATGGGCCGCCGCCTGACGGGCGGGGTTCTGCGGGGAGCGGATGGCAGGCTGTTCAGCCGGACGGACGGATACAGCGAGCGCAACGTGCGCCGCAACGCCGCCGCCCTGGCCGCGCTGTCTGTTCAGACCGGCGTGCCCGCGTATCTGCTGGCCGTGCCCTCCGCTGCGCTGATTTATGCGGACGCCGTACCCGACGGCGCGCCGATAGCCGATGAAAGCGCCCTGCTGGACGCGGCGGCTGAGGAAACGAATCTGCTTCCGCTGTTCAGTTCCCTCTGCAATCTCAAGGGCTGCGGCGACCTGTATTACCACACCGACCACCACTGGAACATGGGCGGGGCCCAGGCGGGGTATCAAATCATTTGCCAGGCGCTGGGACTGGAAGCGCTGCCGGTGGATTCGCTGGCGGAGCCGGTTCCCTTTTACGGCAGCCTTTACGCCCGGTGCCCGCTGCCCTGGCAGCAGGCGGATGATTTTTCTTACGCAATCATTCCCGGCATCCGGCTGATTGCGGATGGGGAGGAGAAAGAAGGGCTGGCGGACGAAGCCCAGCTGCAAAAGCGGGATCGCTACGCCGCCCTGCTGTACGGCAACCACGGCCTGATGGAGCTGGTCAACGACAGCCGGCCGGACGGCACGCTGTTCGTGATCAAGGATTCCTTTGCCAACGCGCTGCTGCCGCTGCTGGCCCGGCACTATCACCGGATTGTGGCAATCGACCCGCGCTACTACACCGGAAACGTGGTCGAGGAAGTGAAAAAATGCGAAGGAGAGATGATTTTATGCGTCAACGGCCTGTCCTCTCTGGCCTCAAACCGCGAGCTGTCTTTGCTGGACGGGTTATAATCTGCCTGGCGCTGCTGCTGTGCCTGGCGGTTTCGGCCTGCGCCGAGGAAGGCGTGGCCTGGTCCAATCCGAAGGTTCCCGCGCCGTTCCCGCCGGAGCATGAAGCGGCGGGGGATGAATACTTTGAGGACGCGGTGTTCATCGGGGATTCCATCATGGAAAATATCGAAATGCTGGATCTGTTTCCTACCGCGAACTTCGTCACGCTCATCGGCATGAGCCCGATTTCCATGGACAAAAAACTGTTCCATCTGCCGAACGACAGCCATAACTATGTGACGGCTTACGACGTGATCGAACAATACCCGCATAAAAAAATCTTCATCCTGCTTGGCAGCAACGCCCTGGATCACAAGACCTGCGAAAACACCCTGAACGATTACCGCGTGATGATGGAGCGAATGATCCAGGAATATCCGGACACGGTTTTTTATGTGCTGTGCCCTACGTCTCCAAGCCGCGCGCGGGTGAAAAAAGAACGGCTGGATATCAAACGGTACTGGAAATTCCGGGACGGGCTGATCGCGCTGGCGGAGGAAAAGCATCTGTACTTCCTGGACGCTTTCACCCTGCTGGCGGACGAGGAAGGGTATCTGAGCCCTGATTATGCCGGGCCGGACGGATTCCATCTGAAAGTGGAGGGATCGAAGCTGGTGGAAGAATTGGTGCGCACCCATACGGTGGAAATAGAATAAGGATGGGAAGGACATGACTGTGAAGAAAAAAATGATCAGGCTGCTCTGCCTGGCGCTGCTCTTGTGCCTGCTTTGCGGCTGCGGGGCGAAGGAACAGCCCGCTGCGATGAATAAAACCTGCGCGGAACTGACGGATCTGGCCGCCGCGTCCGCCGCGTTCCAGGAACTGGCCGACGCCAACGCCAAGTATCTGGCAAAGCATCTGATGGTGGACGCGGACACGCTGGAGGACTGGTGCCTCCGCATGGACAATACCCGCGCCACCTCGGAAATGATCTGTATCCTGAAGGTGAAGCCCGAAGCCGATCAGAAAAAGGTCAGGGAAGCCCTGGAGGACTACCGCGCGGAACAGGCGGCCATTTACCGGGATTATGCGCCGGCTGAGGCGGCGAAGCTGGAAAAAGCGAGGGTTCTGGAAAACGGCGCTTACCTGGCGCTGATCGTGTCCCCGGACGCGGACAAAACCGCCGCCGCTTTAGGCGCTGGCTGGAAATAAGTCTTTTGATCCTACGCATATTTATTCTCTCCTCCGCGCATACTATGGAAGGAAATAACAACGCGGAGGTTTTTTTCATGGAACAAACCATGCATATGTCCCATAGCGGCTGGAGCCGGGAAGAAACGGAGTTATTGCGGAATGAAGTAAAGCAGGCGTCGGAAACCGGCGCGCCGCTGCGCGTGGTGTTTGAACGGATGGGGGAGACCCTGGGCCGGAAGCCCAACAGCGTGCGGAACTATTATTATATGCAGCTGCGCGGACAGGAAGGAGAGGGCTGCAAACGCGCAGCTCCTTTTGAAACCTTTACGGAAGAGGAAATCCATGATTTGCTGCGGCATGTCCTGGCGGCAAAAGGCCAGGGCCAATCCGTGAGGGCGTCGGTGATGGATCTGTCCCACGGCGACAAAACCCTGATGCTGCGCTACCAGAACAAATACCGGGCGCTGCTGCGCAAGCGGCCCGACCTGATCGAAGCAATCTGCCGGGAGCTCAAAGCCGCGGGGGAACCATGCCCCGATATGACAGTCACCTTCCGGCCCATCGAACCGGAAGAAAACAGGCTGGCGGAAGAAAGCGCCGATCCGGATGCCCGGGCGATTCTCAGCGGCATGCATTCCCTGCTGCGCAGGGCGTCTGAAAATGGCACGCTGGAGCACGACAAACTGAAAGTGCAGCGGGATCTGCTGATGATGAAGCTGGAGGATCTGCAGCTGGCGGTGAAAGCGGCGGTTGGAGACTGCAAGGATTTCCTGGGCTATCCCCCGGAGGAACGGGCCCAATTGCTGCCCGCTTTCTGCGAAGCCATGACGGGCCATATCGCCCGGCTGGAATATAAAGCTCAAACGGTATAATACCATTCTTCTTCTACAATCTTAACAACCATGTTGTGAAGGGTAACGAAGCAGGGGCCTGTGCGGCCCCTGAACCCTGCACCAGGGGACTTCGCCCCCTGGACCCTTTTAGCGGAATCTGCATGACAAGGAAATCCAACTTAGTACCCGCTGATGCTTGAAGAAACGATCAGCTTGACGCCGTTGTGCTTCTGGCCCGGCGGCGAAGCCGCCAATCCGGATGCAAAGCATCCGGGAAAGCAAGGAAAAAGCGCTGGGGAAAAGAAAGCCTTTTGGACGCTCCTTCCGCTCGGCTTTACAAGGTAAAGCCGAAGCGGGAACCAACTTGGTTGAGGCTTTCCTTTCCCCAGCGCTTTTCCCTCGCTTTCTTGGGCCAGAAGCCC
>CADBCX010000015.1 GCA_902793245.1 uncultured Eubacteriales bacterium
CGCCAGTGGCGGGAATCTCATCGGCGGTGAGATCAGGCGAAACGAGCAATGTCCGCTGTGCGGACTTGCGACGATTGAGCCTGCGGAAAGAGCCGCCATTCCGGATGCAAAGCATCCGGGAAAGCAAGGAAAAAGCGCGGGGGAAAAGAAAGCCATTTGGACGCTCCTTCCGCTTCGGCTTTACTCTGTAAAGCCGAAGCGGGAACCAACTGGACTAAGGCTTTCCTTTCCCCCGCGCTTTTCCTTCGCTTTCTTGGGCCAGAAGCCCGCAAGCTTTCGTAATCCCCAGCGCAGCAGGCGGAGGTTGTCGGTTTCTTCCAACGGCGTAATATCGCCAGGTGTGGGTCCAGGGGGATCATCCCCCTGGTGGGGGTCTGGGGCGCATAGCCCCAGCGGTTTCCTCCCTTAATTTGCTTTTCGCTTTTTATACCAAAGTTGTTAAGAATTCAGAAAAAGAAAAGAATAAAACACATATCGGAAAAAGGGTGCCTCCCCACCGGGCGGCACCCTAAATTTATTTTTCAGCCATTGGCGGCCAGGCCGGAATCGTAGAGGATGTCCTCGATGACGCCGGTAGCCAGGTTCACCGTCACCCAGTACTGGCCGTCCTTTTCGTGGAAAACTTCATCCTCGCCCTGCCAGAGCCAGAAGAGCATGTGGGCTTCGGGCTGGCCGTCCTGCCAGGTGATAAAGGTGCTGTCCGGCTCGAAATTCAGCTTTTTGCTCTGATCTTCGGTCAGGGCGTATTCCTGGCAGATGGCTTCCCTTGCAAGGTCGGATGCGGCCTGCACGGTGAGCTTCCCTTCGGCTTCGGCCTTCGCGATTTCCGCTTTGCGTTCCTGGTCGGCCTTCTCCGCTTCGGCCAGCGCTCTGTCCGCCTCGGCCTGGTGTTCCTCCGTCCAGACAATGGGCAGGGGGGTGGGGGAGTCGGAAGCAACAGGCAGGGGGGTGGGGTAGGCTTTCGGCTGGATGGTGCCCGCTTCTATCAATTGCCGCATGGCGTTGGCATAGTCATAGGAGAGCAGGCGCAGCTGTTCCGCCCCGAACGCTTCCGCCGCCAGCCCGCCGCTGGTGTCCTTGCCGTCGTTGGACCAGCTTGCTTTTGCCCGGTTGTCCTTCACTTCCACAGTGTATTCGCCCATCTGCTCCGCCGGGAGACCGTTTTCCCCGGGCACGGAATACGTCACCGTGGCGGTTCCGTCGCCGTGCTGTTCAACCTGCCGGTAAAACAGGCTGAGAATGTCCGGCGTGATGCCGTACTGCTGTTCCATGGCCTGGTTCGCCAGGCGTACCGCGCTGTACCGGGGCGAGAACATCAGCCCTTCCGCGATCGCTAGCGCCGCGACGCACAGCACCGCCAGCGCCAGAACGACGGTAAATGACACTTTTTTCTTCATGGGTTTTTCCTCCTCACGGACGGCGTTCAGCACCTTGCGGCGTGACGCTTCGTCCCACACGAGCCCGGAAAGGCGGCGGTCAACGAGCTCCCTGAAATCTTCATTCTTCATCATACCACTCCTTCAGCCTGTCCCGGAGAATTGCGTTGGCGCGGTTCAGCCGGGAGCGAACCTTGCCCGGAGACAGCCGCAGCGCGCTTGCGACTTCTTTCAGCTTCAATCCCTGATAATACCGCAGAAGAACCACCTCCCGGTACTTGGCGGGCAGGCCCATGACCTCCGTCAGCACGGTGTCGTCGGGAAACGCAAAGGGGACGGGTGTTTCGGGCAGCTTGTCCAGGTCGATCCGGCTCTGGTGGCGAAACCACGCGGTTCTCAGCATATCCCTGGATACATTCATGGCGATGGTGGCCAGCCAGGTTTTCTCCGAGCAATCCCCGCGAAAATCATGCAAATGCCGGTATGCCTTGAGGAATGTTTCCTGCACAGCGTCCTGCGCCAGGTCCGCGTCCTTGAGATACAAGGCGCACATCCGCAAAAGGCTGCTGCCGTACTGCTCCATCAGCCGGGCGATTTCTTCCCGGCTGTCTCCTCCGCTTCCGTTCGGCACGCTACCAACTCCTTTCACAAGATTAGACGGGGCAAATAGAAAAAAGTGCTGGCTTTCAGAAAAAGAAAAAAGCGCCGGAACACTCCGACGCTTGGTTGAACAAAAAGATTTAGTCCACCGTGTAGGGCAGCAGCGCGATGGCACGGGCGCGCTTGATGGCCTCGCTCAGCTGGCGCTGATGCTTGGCGCAGTTGCCGGTCATACGGCGGGGCAGGATCTTGCCGCGTTCGTTGATGGAACGGCGCAGGCGGTTGACATCCTTATAATCAATGTATTCAATCTTGCTCACGCAGAAATCGCACACCTTGCGGCGGGGGCGTTTTCCACGGGGACGCGGGCGCTTTTCGCCACGATCTTCAGACATAATCGTTTTCCTCCTTCATTCATGATTTCCGTTGAAGGCTTGTCAGAAAGGCAATTCTTCTTCGTCCACCTGCACGAATCCGCCGCCCTGGGGCTGGCTGCCGTAGTTGGCGGGAGCCGGCGCCGCGGGCCGGGCTGCGGGTGCCGCAGCGGGGGCGCTGTAGCCGCCCATGTCGCCCTGGTCGTTCCGGGAAGAGAGAAACTCCACTTCGTTGGCCGTCACTTCCAGGCTGGCGCGGGTCTGCCCGTCGCTGCCCACATAGGTGCGGCAGGTGACGGGGCCGCTGACGTACACTTTCCGTCCTTTGCTCAGGTATTTTGCGCAGTTTTCACCCTGCTGCCGCCATACGCTGACGCGGAAGAAATCCGCCTCGGGCTGGCCTGCCTCGGCATTGCTGCTGCGGCGGCGGTTGACGGCGACGGTGAAAGTGCACACGGAATCCCCGGCGGACGTGGTGCGCAGTTCAGGATCACGGGTTAAGTTGCCAATCAGAATAACCTTGTTCATCTTCGCTCCTCCAATTATTCAGCGGCAGGAGTTTCCACAGGGGCTTCAGCAGCGGGAGCCTCTTCCACGGCGGGAGCAGCGGGAGCTGCGGGCGCCACGGGAGCGGGACGCACAACGCGGGGCTTGATGCCCACCTTGCGCTCGATCTGCCGGATCACCTGATAGCGAATGACGCTGTCGGAAATCTGAAGGTTGCGCTCCAGTTCCTTGGGAAGGTCAGCCTCGGCCTGGAAGTTCACCAGCACGTAATAGCCCTCGGTCTTATAGTCGATGGCATAGGCCAGGCGCTTCCTGCCCCACTCCTCCACCTTGTCCACAGAGCCGCCGTTGCCGGTGATCAGCTCGTTGAAACGGGCGATGAGAGCCTTGCGGGCTTCGTCTTCCATAGCAGGATCGATGATGTACACCACTTCATACTTGTTCATTGTTTCTTTCACCTCCTCATGGACGTATGGCGTCCTATCCTTGTAGGACGCAAGGATGTGCCAATTAAATATTTTACACGATTTCAAGCCAAAAAGCAAGCCTTTTTTTCAATATTTTTTTGCTTTTTTTACAGGAAAATTCATGCTATACTGTAACCGCATGATACCCGCTTCTTCCCGATGGAGATCAAACCGACAATTCGCCTGGAAAGACATTGATGCGAAGGATATGAACGATTATAATACCTTCGGACGCTGAACTGAGTACCCGGAGCTCAGTCAAAGTCAAAAGAAAGAATAACTGCATTTGTGGTTTTTGAAAGGTGTGATTGTTTTGCTGGACATTACTTTGCTGGGCACTGCCGCCCTGATGCCCATTCCCGACCGGGCCCTGACCGCCGCCGTGCTGGCCTGCGCGGGGCGTTCCATTCTGTTTGACTGCGGCGAGGGCACCCAGACCGCCGCGCGGAAGGCGGGCGTCAGTCTGATGAGCGCCGACCTGATCGCCCTCACCCACTATCACGGCGACCATATTTTCGGCCTGCCCGGCCTGCTGCAAACCATGGGGATGCAGGGGCGCACGGAGCCGCTGACGATCCTCGGCCCCGCGGATATTCAGGCCGAGCTGGCCCCCATCATGCAATTGGCGGGCTGGCTGCCGTATCCCGTCATGCTGGCGGAAATGCCGCCGGAGGGCCTGCGATTGCAGACGCTGAACAGCGCCTGGCCCCAGGAAGCGATGCTTTTCTGTTATCCCACGGAGCACCGCATCCCCAGCCAGTGCTACGTTTTCACCCTCAGCCGCCCGCCGCAGTTCCTGCCCCAGAAAGCGAAAGCCCTGGGCGTGCCGGTGCAGTATTGGAAGGTATTGCAGCACGGGGAAGCAGTCTCCTTTGACGGCCGCACCGTGCAGCCGGACGAGGTACGGGGCCTGCCGCGGAAGGGCTTGAAATTCGTACTCTCCGGGGATACCACAATGTGCGAAGGGCTGAAAACCGCCGCGCAGGACGCCGACCTGCTCATCAGCGAAGCCACCTACGGCGAAAACGACCAGGATCAGACCGCTGTCGAACACGGCCATATGACCTTCGCCCAGGCCGCGCGCCTCGCCGCCGAAGCGAACGTGAAGCGCCTCTGGCTGGCCCACTACTCCCAGATGATCGAAAACCCCGAGGACTATATCGAAAACGCCCGGCAATATTTCCCGGACACGGTTTGCGGTGCGGATGGGATGAAGATTACGTTGAAGTTTGAATCCTGATAGCAGCGACGAAGCGAGGGCCTGTGCGGCCCTCGTGCACCTGCACCAAAGGCCTTCGGCCTCTGGACTCCAACAGCGGATGCTTCTTGATTATGATAAATCAGCTTGGTTCCCGCTGTCGCTTGGAGGAACCCGTTGAAGTCCGTCTTGGTGACATTGTGCTTCTGGCCCGGCGGCGAAGCCGCCAACCCGGATGCTTTGCATCCGGGGAAAGCCTGGGAATAATCTCCAGGGGAAAGTGAACTTTCCCTGGGATTATCCCGGCTTTCTTGGGCCAGAAGCCTTCCCAACTTTCGTAAACCCCAGCAAGTATGGCGGAAGTTGACTTATATACCCTGCTTGTATGCTCGCCTAAAAGGGTCCAGGGGGCGAAGTCCCCTGGTTCAGGGGTTTAGGGGGCTGAAGAAGCCCCCTGCCTCGTAAACAAATACAAAGGAGAAACGCCAATGAAACTGATTTCCTGGAATGTGAACGGCCTGCGGGCGGTGATGGGCAAGGGGTTCATGGAGGTATTCAACGCGCTGGACGCGGACATCTTCTGTCTGCAGGAAACCAAATTGCAGGCGGGGCAGATTCAGATGGAGCTGCCCGGCTACCACCAATACTGGAACTACGCGGAGAAGAAGGGCTATTCCGGCACGGCAATCTTCACGAAGCAGGAGCCGCAGTCCGTGCGCTATGGCATCGGAGTAGAGGAGTTTGACCACGAAGGCCGGGTGATCACGCTGGAGTATCCCGATTTCTTCTTTATAACAGTATATACCCCCAACTCCCAGGACGGTCTGGCCCGGCTGCCCTACCGGATGCAGTGGGAGGATGCGTTTCTTTCCTACCTGAAAACCCTCGAACAGGACAAGCCCGTGATTTTCTGCGGCGACCTGAACGTGGCGCACAAGGAAATCGACATCAAGAACCCCAAGGCCAATATCCATAACGCGGGCTTCACCCAGGAGGAGCGGGACAAAATGACCGCGCTGCTGTGCAGCGGCTTCATCGACACTTTCCGCCTGTTCCATCCCGACGAAACCGGGGCCTACAGCTGGTGGAGCTACCGGTTCCGCGCCCGGGAGCACAACGCGGGCTGGCGCATCGACTATTTCATCACCTCCGAAGCGCTGCGGCCCCGGCTGGAAAGCGCCTGCATCCATCCCGAAATCTTCGGCAGCGACCATTGCCCAGTGGAGCTGGCGCTGCGGGACGAACCATGAAAACCTGAGCACGCAATGTCGGGACGGCGGCTTTCTTTTATCGTATACTGATCCCGCGGCGGAGAAAGAGGAGGCGAAGGACATGCAGGGCTGGATCGAAGGAATGCAGGCGTCCATCGACTTCATCGAAGGCCATCTGACGGAAAGTCTGGACATCGGGGAAATCGCGGGAAAGGCGGCGCTGTCGCCGTTTTACTTCCAGCGCATCTTCGGGGCGCTGTGCGGCATGACCGCGGGGGAGTACATCCGCGCCCGCAGGATGACGCTGGCGGCGCAGGAGCTGGCAAGCAGCGAGATCAGGGTGATCGACGCGGCGATGAAGTACGGCTACGATTCGCCGGACAGTTTCGCCAAAGCCTTCCAGCGGTTCCACGGCATCGCTCCTTCCGCGGCCCGGGAGCCCGGCGCGCCGCTTCGTTCGTTCGCTCCGCTGCACATCAAAATCACGTTGGAGGGTGGAAAAATGCTGGATTACCGTATCGTGGAAAAAGCCCCGTTCACCATCGTGGGCTTCAAGCGCCGTTTCAACACCGACACCTGCTACGATGAGATCCCGAAATTCTGGAACGAATGGACGCGGGACATGCGCGGCCTCAAAGGCGTGTTCGGCGTGTGCTTCGACGAAAAGGACGGCAGGGAGTTTGATTACTGGATCGCGGACAACTACGTTCCCTGGGCGGAGATTCCCGAGGGCTGCGAAACCAAGGTCATCCCCGGTGGGCTGTGGGCGGAGTTCCTGTGCAAAGGCCCGCTGCCCCAGAGCCTGCAAAGCGTGAACACCCAGATTTGGAGCGAATGGCTGCCCAACCTCAAGGGCTACGCGCTGGCGGGAAACTATTCGGTGGAAGTGTACAGCCCGCCCGCCGAGAACCCTGAGGACACCGAAAGCTACATTTGGATTCCGCTGAAGAAAAGCTGAAACAATTCAAAACCTCCTTCGCGCCTCGGTTGCGTGAAGGAGGTTTTTAGGTGAATCAAGAAACCAGCAACAGTGCAGCAAAAGGTAACGAGGCAACACCCCGCCGGTCTTTATCCATGAAAGCAATCGATATGACAGGGGGCGTGAAAAAAGCCCGCCGGAATGATTCCGGCAGGCGAAGGAAGGTTTCCGGATCAGTACGTTCCGGGCGCAATGTTTTCCGCTTTCAGGATCTTGATGATCCGGCTGGTTCCCAGCCGCGTTGCGCCTAATTCAACGAACTTTTCGGCATCCGCGATGGTGGAGATTCCGCCCGCGGCCTTGATGCGCACATTCGGGCCCACGTGCTTCGCAAACAGCGCAATGTCCTCAAAGGTCGCGCCGCCCTTGGAGAAGCCCGTGGAGGTTTTAATGAAGTCCGCCCCGGCTTCTGTCACCAGACGGCACATGGTGATCTTTTCTTCTTCCGTCAGCAGGCAGGTTTCCACAATCACTTTCAGCACGCGCTTCCCGCAGACGGCCTTGAGCGCTTTGATTTCATTCAGCACATAATCCGTGTCGCCCGCGCGCAGCATGCCCAGATTGATGACCATGTCGATCTCGCTCGCGCCGTTTTCGAGGGCTTCTTTCGCCTCAAAGACCTTGGAAGCCGTGGTCGTGTTTCCGTTGGGAAAACCGATCACGGTGCAGATGGGCACCTTGCCCTGCACATATTCCGCGGCCTGCTTCACGTAGCAGGGCGGGATAACCGCCGACGCGGTTTTGTATGCGATGGCATCATCGCAGAGCTGCTGAATTTCGGCCCAGGTGGTCGTTTGGGTCAGCACCGTATGGTCTACCATGGAACATAGTTTTTCTGTTGTCAATTTCATGATGTTGTCTCCCTTCCCTGTGTCAATGAAGGATTCATTCCACGCCCAGCACTTTGTAATCCTGCGCTTCCACCGCCGCGCGGAGCGTTTCGTCCGCAACGGGCGCGGAGAGGGTCACGACCGCCGTGCCGGCGGTATGGTCCGCCACGGCGCTTTCCACGCCGGGCACCGCTTCCAGCGCCTTCTTCACGCGGGCTTCGCAGTGCATGCACATCATGCCTTCTACCTTCAGGGTCTTTTTCATGGTCTTTTCCTCCTTTATTGTTTCTGCTTGGACGATCTCCTCGAGCGCTCCTGCAGAAATAGTCTTTTCTTTCCGGTCATGCCGGGCGTCGTGCGGGTTGACCAGGTTCAGCCGCAGGGCGTTCATGCACACGAAGAAGCTGGACAGCGCCATGGCCGCCGCGCCGTACATGGGCTTCATTTCGATGCCGTACAGGCCCATGGCCAGCGGGATGCAGATGGCGTTGTAGAAGAACGCCCAGAACAGGTTCTGATGGATGTTCCGGATGGTGGCGCGGCTCAGGCGGATGGCAGCGGTCACGTCGGTCAGGCGGCTTTTCATCACCACGATGTCCGCCGCGTCGATGGCTACATCCGTCCCCGCGCCGATGGCGATGCCGTTGTCCGCCACCGTCAGCGCGGGCGCGTCGTTGATGCCGTCGCCCACCATGGCGACCTTGCCCAGGGGCTTGAGCCTGCGAATCACGTCCGCTTTGCCTTCCGGCAGGACGCCCGCGATCACCTGATCCACCCCGGCCTGGGCGCTGATGGCCCTGGCCGTCCGTTCGTTGTCGCCGGTCAGCATCACGGTCTGGATGCCCATGTTCCGCAGCTCGCGGATGGCCTGGGCGGAATCCTGTTTGATGGGGTCGGCGACGGCGATCAAGCCGCAAAGCTTCCCGTCCAGGGCGAACAGCAGCGGCGTCTTTCCCTGCTCCGCCAGGGCGTTTGCCTGCGCGGAAAGGTCTTCGCTGACCAGCCCCTTGGACGCAAGATATTTCAGGCTTCCGCCGAGAAGCTCTTTGCCGTTCAGAGAAGCGCGGAGCCCGTGGCCGGGCAGGGCTTCAAAGCCGCTGACCTCTGAGAGTGCCAGCCCTTCCGCTTCGGCGGTTACGGCCTTGGCCAGCGGATGCTCGCTGTTTTTTTCCAGGGATGCGGCCAGGGAAAGCAGCCCGTTTTTGTCCATACCCAGCGGGATCACGTCGGTGACCCGGGGCTGGCCTTCGGTCACGGTGCCCGTCTTATCCAGTGCGATCATCTGCGTCCTGCCCGCGCCCTCCAGGGCGGCGGCGGTTTTGTACAGTACGCCGGTTTTTGCGCCCACGCCGCTGCCCACCATGATGGCCACAGGTGTGGCAAGCCCCAGGGCGCAGGGGCAGCTGATCACCAGCACGGAGATGCCCCGCGCGATGGCAAAGGAGAAAGGCTTTCCGGCGATCAGCCAACCGGCCAGCGTCAGCAGGGCCAGCCCGATGACGGCGGGCACGAAGACGCCGGAGACCTTGTCCGCGATGCGGGCCAGCGGGGCCTTGGTTGCCGCCGCGTCGGAAACGGTGCGGATGATCTGCGCCAGGGTGGTGTCCTCGCCCACGCGGGTGGCGCGGCATTCGATATATCCCTGCTGGTTCATGGTGGCGGCGGAAACGGCGTCGCCCTCCGCCTTGTCCACCGGGATGCTTTCCCCGGTCAGGGCGGATTCATTGACCGCCGTGATTCCTTTCAGGATGATTCCGTCCACCGGGATCTGCTCGCCGGGACGAACCACAAACACGTCGCCAGTCTGGACTTCTTCGATGCCGACTTCCGTTTCCACGCCATCCTTCAGCAGGACGGCGGTTTTCGGGGCCAGCTTCATCAGCCCTTTCAGCGCGTCCGTGGTGCGGCCTTTGGACATGGCTTCCAGCATTTTGCCGATGGTGATCAGCGTGGGGATCATGGCCGCGGATTCAAAGTACAGGTTCATGCCGTACTTCATCACCGTGCCGTGGTCGCCCTCTCCCTGGGCCAGAATCATGAGGAACAGCTCCGCCAGGGAATAAGCGAAGGAAGCGCTGGAACCGAGCGCCACCAGTGTGTCCATGTTGGGCGCGCCGTGGAGCAGGGAAGAAAAGCCGGAGGTAAAGAACTTGCCGTTGATGATCATCACGATCACCGCCAGCAGCAGTTCAAACAGCCCCAGGAACACATGATTGTCAAAGGCCGCAGGCGCGGGCCAGCCCCACATCCCGTGCCCCATGGAGAAATACATGAGAATCAGCAGAATCGGCACCGAGAACAGCAGCCGCTTTTTCAGCTTCGGTGTTTCGTGATCCTTGAGCGCTTCCGCGTCCGCCCAGGAAGGAGCATCCCCGGCGGCGGCTTTCTTTGCCGCGCCTTTCAGGGAAGCGCCGTATCCGGCGGCCTCCACGGCGCGGATGATGTCGGTGGGGGAGGCCGTTCCCTCCACGCCCATGGAGTTGGTCAGCAGGCTCACGGAGCAGGAGGTCACGCCCGGCACGCCGGACACCGCTTTTTCCACCCGGCTGGAGCACGCGGCGCAGCTCATGCCGGTTACCTGATATTGTTCCATTTTATTCCCCTCAAAGTCATTTCATCAGCTTTTGCAGCGTGTCCATCAATTCATCCACCGTTTCCTCCCGGCCCGCGCGAATATCCGCCGATACGCAGGTGCGGATATGATTGGCCAGCAGCACCCGGCAAAAGCTGTTCAACGCGGAATGGACCGCCGAGGCCTGGGTCAGGATGTCCGGGCAATAGGCGTCCTCGTCCAGCATCCGCTGCAAGCCGCGAACCTGGCCCTCGATCCGTTTCAGGCGGTTCATCAGATCGTGGCGCTCGTTTTCATCCCGCACCTTTTTCCGTTCCGGATGATCGAGCGCTTCCATGAAATCCTCCATTGCGTTGCCTCCATGAATACCCCATGGGGGTATACTCAATACAATAGGAATTATATACCCCCACGGGGTAATTGTCAAGCGTTATTTTGCGCAAAATGAAGGATGCTTATGCTGCGGAAACCGGCCATTTGATTTGTGCAAAACAGAGGGTGCGGAAGTCTGTTCCGCACCCTCTGCCTGCATTTATTCAGCTTTTTTTCGTCAGCTTCCGGAACATGGCTTCAGAATCAGCCAGCTTGCCCGGATTACATCGCTCCGGTCAGCTGGGGCAGCCAGAGGCTGATGGCGGCGCTTTTTGTTTTTTATGTTGGATGATTCAAAGAATGCGCAGCGGTTCCCACCGCAGATAATCCCCGGACACCAACCGATACAGGACGCCGTGATGCCGTCCTTCGAGGCTGTCATGGAACCGACGCTCGCCATGGCAATGGGCATAGATCACCTGCTCCGCTCCGTACCGTTCCGCCATGGCGGTGAAAACGCTGTTGCGTTCCATGATGTTGGTGGGCGGATAGTGCAGGAACATGATAAAACGGCTGAAACCGTCAGCCTTCGCGGCCTCAAAAGACATCCTCAGCCGCTCCGCTTCCCGTTCTACCAGCTGCTGCGCGTGTTCCTCTTCCGCCCTGTCCCAGTCCACGATGCGGCCTCCGCGCAGATAAAACGGCCCCTCAAACGTGTAGCCCTTGGTACCGACGATGGCATAGTCGCCATAGGCCGCATAGTTATTCTGCAAAAAGAACAGCTTTCCGGCAAATTGACGGTTCAGGGCTTCCGTCTTTTTCGCGTCCCAGAACATGTCATGATTGCCCCGCAGAAGAATTTTCCTGCCGGGCAGCGAACAGATATAATCCAAGTCCTTCCCGCATTCAGCCATTTTCCGTCCCCAGCTGTGATCGCCTGCCAGCACCAGCGTATCCTCCGGGCGTATCAGCCGTTCGCAATTCCGCCGGAACACAGCTTCATGATCCTTCCACACAGGCTCCCGCAGCTGTCCCGGCGCTTTCAGTTCAGACTGAAAATGCAGATGGAGATCACCAATTGCAAATAAACTCATTTCATTCTCCCGGATTCAGCAGTCCATCATACGGTTTTTCGGCATGATCCCGATTCCGATTATACTTGAAAATGCTTTTCCTTTCAACAGAAATTCTGTCCCTGCCATGAAAAAGGTTGCTGAACAGCAACAAGTTAAGAATAAACTTCTCCTATTCTCATGCCTTTCTAATCATTTTCCTCCTTTTGTTTTCATTTTCCTGGGTTATTCTATGATCGTTCCAAGGGAACAGAGAACAAAGAAACCGGCGGCGACGCCAAGGAGGAAATACAGATGGATCATTATGAAATGGTAGAAAACCTGCGGACGAAAGCGAACGTTACCTACGAAGAAGCGAAGGCCGCTCTGGAAGCCAGCGACTGGGACATGCTGGACGCGCTGGTGCTGCTGGAAAGCGAAGGCAAGGTGAGCGGCAAAGCATCCGGCGCCGCCTACACCACCCAGGAACAGCCCAAAGTGGAAGCCGAAAAGAAAGCGAACAAGGGGCTGGGCAGCCTGTGGGCGTGGGTGAAGAAGATGTTCAGCCTGGGCAATAACAACCAGTTCGTCATCAGCCGCAAGGGCAATGAGCTGGTGTCCATGCCCATCACCGTGATGGCCATTTTGATGCTTGTGGTCTGGCCCTTCTCCCTGGTGGTGCTGTTCCTGGGTCTGTTCCTGGGTACCCGGTATTCTTTCCGCGGCCCGGACATCAACACCAGCGTGAACCAGGTCATGGACAAAGCGCAGAACAAGGCCGCTTCCGCCATCGAAATTCATGTGGGGAACAACGAGGCCCAGGTGGAATAACACATCTATCTGGCCCCACGATACTGATTTTATGAACAAAACGACGATCTCAGGAGGGACTTGTCAAGAAGCAGCTGTATAAGAGCAACACGAACAAAAAAGTCGCCGGTGTGTGCGCCGGCGATTTTCTTATTGGAGCTGCTCTTGTAAAGCTGCTTCTGTAGAATGGTTTCCTTCTTTTGAAATGGTTGTTTATCATTTGCGCTTTGTGTTTTCTATCGCCTGAAAGAGCATCGGAAACACATCGTTGCTATGGGCGGGAGCATTTTCCCTGGGGCCGGGGTAGAAGTCCTTCTTCGAGCAGCCCGCCCTGCCGCCGCCGGCACACGCACAGGCACATGCGCACGCACAGGAAGCGCAGGCGCAGGAGGAACGGACGCATCCGCCTGACCGGGTGTGGGTATGCACGATCACGGGATGTCCGCCGCCGAAGCCGGAGCCGCCGCGGTAATGATCGTTTTTTCCAAGCGCTACAATGATGACGATTACCACGGCAATGAAAACGATTCCCCCTATCACGATCGCAACGCCGTCATCGTCCGCTTTCGCGCGGGTGGATTGCTGGGCTTCATCCAGCTGCATGAAGAAGCTCCGGGGATAGACCACCTCCGCCCGCAGCCGCTCGCCCTTCCGCAGGGCGGTTTTCCAGAAGAGATACCCATCCTCCTCCTTCTCCGCATTGGAGGACTGCGCCCCCGCCGCGTTCCAGCGGATTACGGCATTCTTCACTTCGATCTTGTCGAACCAGCCGGGGGTGAGGGAGAAGCGCACGGTGTCGTCCTCCAGTACGTACAGGTAGGACTGATGAAGTGAAAAATCGAAGGAGACGGTTTCGCCCGCCCTGTATTTGCGGTCAAAGGTGATTTTCGCATAGGAGCCGCCGTCGGACAGATAGCCGATCCTGCTGATGTTCTGGGAAATGGCGGTAAAGCTGTCGGCGTGCTTGTTGGGAATGCCGATCTTCACCCATTCCAGGGGGCCTTCGGCCTTGTCGTCCAGCACCAGCCAATCTACGTGGTAGGTCAGGTCCGCCGTTCCGTCCTCCCGCAGCTGCACGCTGACCCCAAAGTTCTGAATCTCGTCGAGATCCTTGGCGAAAGCGGAAACGGGCAGCAGGCAGAGGAGCAAAACCATCAAAACACAAATTCTTTTCATCAGCAGCCCTCCTTTTTCAGCGGGCATTCATGGGTCATTTTCGCGGCGAAATTCCGAGTCTTCACTGCTTCGGGATGGTTCCAGATGCGCTTCCAGTCGTCGGTCAGCAGATTGCCCAGGGGTTTGTCCGACAGCCAGCTCTGGCAGGGCACCACGTCGCCGTTGGGCGCTACCGCCATGTTGGACAGGCAAGCTCCGCAGGAGGGCACCATCAGGCCAAGCCGCTGCAGGGTTTCCTCCTTCACCCAGCCGGGGGACGTGAAGGAAAGCTCCATTTCGTTTTCCCCGCAGAACGCGGCAGCGTCTGTCAGCGTATCCGTCAGCTGCGCTTCGGTCAGCTGCGTGGCCTGGCTGCCCTTCTCCCGCGCGTTGCCTGTCAGGATCAGGCTGGAGCAGGATACATACCCCACCCCCAAATCCCGCAGGAGTTTCAGCGTATCCACATATTCCCCCGCGTTCAGGCTGCACAGCGGCGTGTTCACGCTGACGCTGAGGCCCGCTTTGAGGGCGTTATCCAGTCCGGCCAGGGTCTTTCTGTAATTCTGCGCGCCGACCAGCGTGTTGTGGGTGGCTTCCACGGAGGAATAGAAGGTGATCTGAACGCTGTCTAAGCTGGCGTCGTACAGAGCGTGGGCCAGGTCTTCCGTCAGGTTCACGCCGTTCGTGTTCAGCCGGGTCACGAACCATTGGGCATAGTCCACCAATTCCACCAGGTCGTCCCGCATGGTGGGTTCCCCGCCGGTGAAGGTCAGCTGGGGAATGTTGGCCTTGTGGCACTGGTCGATCACCCGCTTCCATTCCGCGGTGGTCAGTTCCCTCACTTCCGCTTCGGGCTGGCCCGCGGCGTAGCAGTGCAGGCATTTCTGGTTGCAGTGCCAATGCCCGTCCTTCGTCATGGCGGACACCATCAGATCCATCCGGTGGGGCGCGGTCATGTTGGGGGCATATTCGCCCAGGCTCAGATACCCGATTTCCGTTTCCGGTTTCCGTCCGTAGGCCACGTCCATCAGCGCCCGGAGCATGGTGCCCAGGTCGTCATGGATGGTTTCCCGCGGCGTCCTGGGGAAGATCCGGCAGGTGTCCGTGACCGTCTGCTCCACGATCCTGTCCAGGTCTTCCTGGGCCAGGGGCTGGTTCGGATACCGGTTCACCTGGGCGATGAAGTTGTTCAGCAGCACTGTCCAGCTGGGATTTACGGGAATGATGTCCTGCCCGTTCAGGATGGCCACGGACGGCTCCCGCAAAGGATGCTTTGGCGGCACCAGATGGATGCGCACCACGCCCGGCCCCCGGGGATTCAGCGTGGTGTGGGATACGCCGGTAAACTTGGTTTTCATGTATTTCCATTCCCGATAATTCATTGCGTCCTCCCTGATTGAAAAACTGCGTCATGATACACCTGATGCCGGAATCACTGACCTGCCCAGCAACGAGTATATCATAACAGAAGAAAGAGAATAGGGCAAGTGCAACTGCCCGGAATGTCAAAAGAACTGCCCGGAATGTCAAAAGATATTGTGATTCGCGCCCTGCTCCGTCAGGGCTTTTTTGTTGCTCTGCATGGGTTTTTCTGGTATAATCAATTCATTACTTTGACGGTTGTGTTTATTCTGAAAGATTATACCGAAAAGGCATGGGAGGAAACAGCATGGGAAAGCACGCATTTACGTTCATTGGATGGACAGGCCAGGAAGTGTCGCGTTTTGAGCTGCCCTGGGAAGGCGGAGCCCCGGCGCTTGAAGCGGTCCGCATAGAAGGCCCGGCGGTGGAAAGCGACCGGGTCCGGTATATCAAATCCGCCCGCGGTTCCGCGCCGGGGGATGTGACGGGGGTTTCTGTCCGGGACGGCGTTCTGAAAATTGAAATCGTACCCCTCACGACCCGCGCTGATTTTTCGCTGGTGATTGGCGGCAGGTGTTTCAGCCGCGGGGAGTTCATCCTCCATACCCGCACAGCGGATGACAGGTTTGCCCGGCTGGAAGAAGGCCGCGTCCTGTACCGCCTGTATACGCCCGACGCCAAGGGCCCGCGGCCCTTGATCCTGTTCCTGCACGGCGGCGGCAACGGCGGTTTTGAAGGCGAGCGCGACAACAACAAGCACATCGTCACCGATTTCGGCCCGATCAATTTTGCGGAGAACTATCCGGATGTTTACGTCATGGCTCCCATGGCCGTGGAAGTGCGCCGCGACATGCGCTTCTTTCATCCGAACGGCCGCTTTGCCCAAAGCGATTCCATGAACGTGCCCGGCTTCGGCTGGTGCCGGGAATATCTGGCCCAGGTTTGCGACATCATCCGCCGCATGATCGCCGAGGGCAAGGTGGACGGCAGGCGCGTTTACGTCACCGGTATGTCCATGGGCGGGGCGGGCACCATCCGTGCCCTGTCCGTGGCCTCCGACCTGTTTGCCGCCAGCGTTCCCGTGTGCCCCACCATGACGCCCGAAACCTTCTCCATCCTCAAATCCATCCGCCGCCCCGTGTGGGTCACGTCGGCGTATATCGACCACACCCTGTATCGCCACAAGTACCTGGTGGATGCGGTCATGGCCCTGCGCGACAGCGGCAACAGCAACGCCCATCTGACTTTGTTCTCTCCCGAGGAGCTGGAAAAATACGATATTGCCATCACGCCCGACCTGCCTTATCCTCGCTTGTTCAGTGAAAACCACGCCAGCTGGGTGCCCACGTACAGCAACGAATACGGGATCATGTCGTGGCTCCTGAATCAAATGAAGGAGGATTGAGGCGCATCGGCAAGTGAGTTTCAGCAACCCCCAGGAGCAGTCTAAAACCGCTCCTGGGGGTTTTAGGGTTCCGATTCTTATTTGCCGCTCATCCGGCGTTCCTGCTGTTTGATCATGCGGTCTATCGAAACGGACAATGCGGCAACAGAAAAGCAAAAAATGCAAGCGGCAGTAGACAACAGCCGCTATATTATGGTATAATCAGGAAAACGGCAGGTTTTCCGGGCCGACGGGCAAGCGATCGCAGCTCGCCAACCATCATGGGCTCATCTGGTCATAGAAAAAGGATCATTCATCGCCAATAATCCGCTGTGAAAGCAGCTTGTATACAACTGCCGAGAGGAGGCTGGACGGATGAACTGGATCGTCGTGGCGGACAGCAGCACTGAAATATTGCAGGACGCGGGACACATTCTCTGCAAGCGGAAGATGCGCGTGACCGGGTTTCGATCCGGGCAGGCGCTGTTGGAGTTTTTGGAGGATAACCAGCCGGATCTGATTCTGCTGGGCAGCGTGCTGTGGGAAATTGGCGGTTTTGAGGCGATCTCCGCCCTCATGAAAGCGCGTAAGATGAACAAGGGGATTCCCGTGCTGCTGATGGCGGAACAAGGGGAGCCGGATCTGGAAACGCGCGCGCAGGCCATGGGAGCCGCGGGCGTGGTGGGAAAGCCGCTCGTGGCGGCGGAGCTGACGGCGCGCGTGCTCGACATCCTCGCATCGGTTCCGCAAGCGGGCATGGATGAAAACGCTCCGATCCACAATACGCTGGAGGAAATTTCCAACACGCTGAAGCAGTGCAGCGAATCCGCAACCGGCATGTGGATGGGCCGTGAGGCGTTCGGCAGCGTCTATCGCCACATGCTCCGTTATCTGGAACGCTATCACGGGATCGCGTTCCAGATTTTGTTTACCGTGGAGATGCCGAAGTCGTATGACGCGCGCCGGCGGGCGGAGGTCATGACGCAGTTCCGGCGCAGGCTGCAGCTGTCGCTGCGCAGCAGCGACATGATGATGGAGAGCGGCGAGAACCAGGTGTTCCTGCTGCTCCCGGAAGTGGGAGAGGCGGACATCGGCCACGTGATCTCGCGGGTGATTGAGGACTGGAAACAAACGGAATACGGCCCCGACACCAATATCATTTCCGAAGTGCGGCAGGAGAATCTGAATGGCGGCGCGGCACAGGAAGACGTCAAGCCCCGAACGGACTGGGTCGTGGTCGTGGATGACGACGTGGCCAATCTCAAGATGGCCGGCGTGATATTGAGCAGGCAGCATATGCGCGTGACGGCGCTGAGATCCGGACGCGCGCTGCTGGAGTACATCCGCGGCAACAGCCCCGACGTGATCCTTCTGGACGTGCGGATGCCGGAGATGGACGGCTTTGAGACGATGCGGCTGCTCAAACAGGAAATGGCGCCGGGGCAGGAGATTCCCGTCATCTTTCTGACAGCCGACGACAATGCCGAGTCCGAGATGAAGGGCCTGAACCTGGGCGCGATGGACTTTATTAAAAAACCCTTCGTGCCGGATGTGCTGACGGTGCGGGTAAAACACATCATTCAGCTTTCGCGGCTCCAGAGAAACCTGGCGGAGGAAGTGGAGCTGAAGACGCAGGAAAACGAAAACCTCACCATGCACGTGGTGCAGACCCTAGCGGAGACGATCGACGCCAAGGACACCTACACCAACGGCCACTCCGGGCGGGTGGCCGAATACGCCCGTCAGATTGCCCGGCGCTACGGCTATAGCAGGAACCAGCAGAATGAGATCTACATGATCGGGCTTCTGCACGACGTGGGCAAGATCGGCGTGCCGGACAGCGTCATCAACAAGCCCTCGCGCCTCACGGAGGAGGAGTACGCCCTGGTCAAGGTTCACCCCGTCAAGGGCGACAAAATATTGAAGAAGATTCAGGAGCGTCCCAAGCTGGCCATCGGCGCGCGCTGGCACCACGAGCGCTACGACGGCACGGGCTATCCCGACGGCCTGATCGGGGAAAACATTCCGGAGGAGGCGCGCATCATCGCCGTGGCCGATGCCTACGATGCGATGACCAGTCGGCGCAGCTACCGGGGCATACTGCCGCAGGCCGCCGTCCGGAGCGAGATCGAACGAGGCAAGGGCACGCAATTCGATCCCGTATTCGCCGATATCATGCTGGAAATCATCGATGAGGACACGGAATATAAGTTAAAGGAAAACTGATTATGCTTTTGGAATACGCGGAAAATATCGTACAGCTTCTGGCATGTCTGATCGCCCTTCTGTTCTGCCTGTTTCAATACATCAGCGGAAAACAGAAGGGATGGGTTTACGCGACGGCGGTTTTCCTGGGCAGCCTGATGAGCAGCTATTACTGGACGGCTTACCTGGTCATCATGGGCGACTACCCGAATGTGTCCAACCTGTTTTCCTATCTGGGCTGGAACGTCGCGTTTGTCTTTTTGCTGCTTCTGGTGCTTCACATGCGATGCGCCGAATCCCGGCGGTTCTTTCATCCGCTGATGCTGCTGCCGATCCCGCTGAATGCCTGGCAGCTGAGCCTTTACCTGCAATACGGAGGCGTACTGAACAACCTCATTCAAGTCTCCGTCACGACAGCCACTGCCTGTTTCAGCCTGCAAAGCATTCTCTGGTACCGAAGGAATCGGAAGAATGGCGCCGCCCGGCCCAATGTGGCGATGGTGGCGCTGCTGTATATTCTCTTTGAATACGGGATGTGGACAGCCTCCTGCTTTGCCGCGCCTATCGGGACGCTGTACTATCCCTTCTCCTTCCTCGCCAGTATAACCTTCCTGGCCCTGGCGTGGGCGCTGGCTCTGACGTACAAGTCCGGGAAAAGCCCCGTTCGGGATCGCATGATCCGCAGATACCAGACGATCCTCAAGGCAGTGTACTTCGCCGTCGTGCTCGTCTGCTGCGTGGGCGGCATCATGCTGGGCATCTGGATGCGTGATACGATGCGGGCGGAGCTGCAGCAGGCCTCGGGAAGCAGCCTGTACGGCATCATCCATGTGGTGTTATTCGTTATTTCACTGTTTCTGGTGGCGTTTGCCGTGGCGATCATCTATGTGGTGCGCTTTTCGGAGAAGGCGGCGGAGAACAGCCAGCTGAGCGAGGCGAGGCAGATTGCCGAGCATTCCAACGCCGCCAAGAGCGAATTCCTGGCGAACATGTCCCACGAGATCCGGACGCCCATCAACGCCGTTCTGGGCATGAATGAGATCATCCTGCGGGAGAGCCGGCAGGCGCGGGATCGGCTGCCGGAGGCGCGGGAAACCGTCCAGAGCGTCTTTGCCGACATCTGCAATTACGCTGTGAATATCCAGAGCGCCGGGAACAACCTGCTCTCCATTATCAACGACATCCTTGATTTCTCCAAAATTGAAGCGGGCAAGCTGGAAATCACGGAGGGTCAATACAGGCTGAGCTCCGTGCTCAACGACGTCAGCAATATGATCGCCTTCAAAGCCCGGGACAAGGGTCTGGACTTCCGCATCAATGTGGACGACACCCTGCCGGATTGTCTGTACGGGGACGAGGTGCGGGTGCGGCAGGTCATTACCAACGTGCTGAACAATGCCGTGAAATACACCCGGGAGGGGAGCGTGTCCCTGACTGTCCTCGGCGCCCGGGGCGGCGCGGTGCGGCCGGATGGCGCAATCGACCTGGAGATCATCGTGGAGGACACCGGCGTCGGCATCCGGCCGGAGGACATCGGGCGGCTGTTTAATAAGTTTGAAAGGGCCGATTTGCGCCATAACAGCACAGTGGAGGGTACAGGCCTGGGCCTTGCCATCACCCGCAGCCTCCTGGATATGATGGGCGGAAGCATCGACGTGCAGAGCGTGTACGGCGAAGGCTCCGTCTTTACGATTGTCCTGCCTCAAAAGGCCGTCGGCACGGAGCCCATCGGCAATTTCCGCGAAAAGTTCATGCGGACGCAGAACGACGTGGCGGTTTATCAGGAATCCTTCCGCGCTCCGGAGGCGCGCATCCTGGTGGTGGACGACACCCGGATGAATCTGACGGTCGTGGTCAACCTGCTGAAAAAGACGGGCATCAACATCGACACGGCCATCAGCGGCGAGGAAGCCGTCAGGCTTTCCAGGTCCCAGCGCTATGACCTGATCCTGATGGACCAGCGTATGCCGGGGATGGACGGCACGGAGGCCATGCGCCGCATCCGCGGACAGAGCGACGGCGTCAACCGGGAAACGCCGTTCATCTGCCTGACCGCCGATGCCGTGAGCGGCGCGCGGGAGCGCTATCTGGCGGAAGGCTTCACGGATTACCTGACAAAGCCCATCGACAGCCGCGCCCTCGAACAGACGCTGATGAAGCACCTGCCTTCCGGGAAGGTGCGGGTCGTGGAAGCGGATCAGCCGGATGGAAGCGAGGCGGAGGACGGGCTTCGGGATGATTCCTTCGAGGCGCTGCGCGCCGCGGGCGTCGATACGGAGACCGGCGTGCGATACAGCGGGGGCGACCCGGAGATGTACCGGGCGCTGCTGCGGGAGTATGCCGGCGGCGCTCAGGAGAAGATGCGCGCGCTGCGGGAATACCGGGACGCGGGGGACTGGAAGAACTACGCCATCGTCGCCCACGCGCTGAAGAGCGCTTCCCGCATGATCGGGGCCGCGGCGCTCTCGGAGACGGCCGCACGGTTGGAAGCGGCGGCGGACGCGGGGCAGTCGGAAGTCATACAGCAGGCGCACGACGATATGATCGCCCGCTATGCGGCGCTGGCCGGGATCATCGAAGGAAGTCTGGGGACGGAGGATCATTCAGCGGCGAACGGCGAGGTACTTGAATTTTTGCCGGAGGAGGAATGACGGCATGAAGGCGCATACCAGAGAAAAGGGCAGGTTCAACCTGTTCGTGCCCATGATCGTCATATTCTGCCTGATGGTGGTGATGGTGCTGTACACCTCGCGCGTCATTCGGGATGTGGCGACGGGCAATATCCACGAAATGGGAGAGGACAGGATCTCCGGCGTGGCGGCGCAGCTTGAAAACTATCTGGAGAGAACCAAGAGCGCGCTGTGGGTTTCGGCGGACTCGGTGGATTACATGATCCGCAACGGCGCGTCCACGCAGTACATCCTGGACTATATTATGGAGGAGACGGATCGCCAGCGGGAGCATTATGATGCGAACATCACCGGGCTCTACGGCTATATCCGGGGCGAGTATCTGGATGGACTGGCCTGGGTGCCGCCGGAGGGCTATGACCCGACCCAGCGGGACTGGTATAAAATCGCCCTTGACGCGCAGGGAGAGATCACCATCGTGTCCCCCTATGTGGATGCGCAGACCCACGACATCGTCATCTCCATCTGCCGGATGCTCTCCAACGGGACCGATGTTATCTCCATTGATCTCACGATGAATCACATCCAGGAGATTGTCGCCGATCTGCACATCATGGAAAAGGGCTATGGCTTCGTCGCCAATCAGGACGGCATGATCATCGCGCACCGGGACGCGGAGCAGAAGGGACGCAATCTGACGGAAGACGCGGAGCACCGCGCGCTGCTGGACGCGATACTGGAAAAGCAGAACGGCATTTTCGAGATGACGATGAACGGCGAAAAACAGACGGTGTTCGTCAGGAAGATCGTGAACCAGTGGTATGTGGTCATCATGGTGGGCAATCGGGAGCTGTTCGCCGAGGCCCGGCAGCAGATGACAGTCAACGTGCTGATGTGCATCGTCATCTTCGCGCTGATCGCGTTCTTCTACCTGATCGGACACAGGAACGAGCAGAATTATTCCCGCCGCATCGAGGAAATGCGGGCCGAAGAGCAGAAGCAGGCCTATGAGGCCCGGGCGCTGAAGCTGGAGAAGGAAGCCGCCGACCGGGCCAACCAGGCCAAGAGCAATTTCCTGGCGGAAATGTCCCATGAGATACGCACACCCATCAACGCCGTGCTGGGCATGAATGAAATGATCCTGCGGGAAAGCACCCGGGCGCGCGGCGCGGAGGCCGCCGTTCCCGCCGTCCGGGACTCGTTTGCCAGTATCACCGCCTGCGCCCGCAACATTGAGAGCGCGGGAAACAACCTGCTGGCCATCATCAACGACATCCTGGACCTCTCGAAGATCGAGGCGGGAAAGATGGACATCGTCGAGGGCGCATATCAGCTCAGCTCCATGCTGAACGACCTGAACAATATGATCTTTTTCAAGGCCCGTGAAAAGGGACTGGATTTTATGATCGATGTGGACGAGGCGCTCCCGGACAGCCTGATTGGCGATAAGGTGCGGGTGCGCCAGATCATCACCAATATCCTTAACAACGCCGTGAAGTACACCGAGCACGGCTTCGTCCGGCTGACGCTGCGCGGCGACATGCCGGACACGGCGGCAGCCGGGCAGACGGTTCGCCTCATCATGACCGTGCAGGATACGGGCGTGGGCATCCGGCCGGAGGATGTGGGCAAAATGTTTGACAAATTCCAGCGCCTGGATCTGGAGCAGAACAGCACCGTGGAAGGCACCGGCCTGGGGCTTGCCATCACGCACCGGCTGCTGGATATGATGGGCGGCAGCATTGAGGTGAAAAGCGAGTACGGCAAGGGCTCCGTGTTCACGGTGACCATTCCGCAGAAGATCGTATCGCCCGAACCGGTCGGAGATTTCCGAAAGCGGTTCCGCATGCATGTGCTGGCGTCGGCGGACTACCGCGAAACCTTCCGGGCGCCGGAGGCCCGCGTCCTGATCGTGGACGACACGCGGATGAACCTGACCGTCGCCGTCGGTCTGCTGAAAGGCACGCAAATACAGATCGACACGGCGACGGGCGGCGAGGAGGCCATCGCCCTGGCGGCGGCTAAGCCGTACGACCTGATCCTGATGGATCAGCGAATGCCGAGGATGGACGGCACCGAGGCGCTGCACCGCATCCGCGCAGAGGCGGACGGCGCGAACCGGAATACCCCGGTCATCTGCCTGACGGCCGACGCGGTCGTCGGCGCGAGGGAACGCTACATCGCTGACGGCTTCACGGATTACCTGACCAAGCCCATCGACAGCCAGGCGCTGGAGCAAATGATGATGAATTATCTGCCGAAGGAAAAGGTCATCCCCATGCGGAGAGAGGAGAGCCTGGCGAAGCGGGCCGCGGAACAGTCCGACCCGCGCGGGGAAGACGCCTATGCGCCCCTGCGCGAGGCAGGCATCGAGCCGGAGGTTGGCCTTGGCTACTGCCAGATGGATGACGCGCTGTACCGTTCATTGCTGACGGAGTACGCCCGCAGCGCGGAGGAAAAGATGCGCTGCATCACTGAAAGCTACGAGAAACAGAACTGGAAGGACTATGCCACGGCGGTGCATGCCGTCAAGAGTACCTCCAGGATGATCGGGGCCGTCGCGCTGTCGGACATTGCCGCCGACCTGGAGAGGGATGCGGACGAAGGCGACCGCGTGGCCGTCGAAGGAAACCACCGGCGTCTGATCGATTGGTACGAAGCGGCTGCCGCAGCCATACGATCCGTGGTATCTTCTGCGAATGAGCTGCCGGAAGATGAGGAAATCATCGAATTCCCACCGAAGTGATGGGAGGTAAGCGCGCCGTGATGTCAAACAAGAATATATCCAAGAAGATCATCTTGATGGTGGAGGGCATCCTGCTCATCTCCAGCATACTCTTCTGCGCGGTTTCCATCTACCGGGCCAGAATCGGCATCCGGAAAGCCATTCAGCAGCGGATGCTGGATATTGCGAATTGCGCTTCCGGCTCGGTCAGCGGCGATGTGCTCAAGTCCCTGACGGCGGCGGACACCGGGAGCGCCAATTATGAAAAAATCTACAATACGCTGGCGGTTTTCCGCGATAATGTGGAGCTTGAATACGTCTACTGCATCCGGCAGACGGAGGCCAAACAGTTCATCTTCACCATGGACCTGGATCTTTACACGCCGGCCAGCTTTGGCGACAGCGTGAAGTATACGGAAGCGCTGGCCAGCGCCGGGCGTGGAACGGCGGCAGTGGACGAAGTGCCCTATTCAGACGCATGGGGCAAGTTTTACAGCGCCTACAGCCCGGTATTCGATTCTTCCGGCCTTGTGGCGGGGATTATCGCGGTGGATTTTTCAGCCGAATGGTTTGAAGCCCAGCTGTCCGCGCAGACGCTCTCCACCGTGGCCAGCTACTTTGCCATCCTGCTGCTGTCGCTGCTGGTGGCGGCCGTGCTTTCCATGATGACCGTAAGGCCGTTTGTGCAGATGCAGGCCAGGCTGATGGAAGAAAAGATGCGGGCCGAAAGCTCCAACCGTGCGAAGAGCGACTTTCTGGCGAACATGTCCCACGAGATCCGCACCCCCATCAACGCGGTGCTGGGGATGAACGAGATGATTCTGCGGGAGGACCGCCGGGCGCAGACCTGCCCCGAGGACAGCGCGCCGCCGGTGCGGGAAGCGCTCAAGAACATCGGCATCTACGCGGAGGACGTGAAGAACGCCGGCCATAACCTGCTGGCCATCATCAACGACATCCTCGATTTTTCCAAGATCGAGGCGGGGCGCATCGAATTGCAGGAGACGATCTACCAGTTCAGCTCCGTCCTCAACGATTTGAGCAATATGTTCTTTTTCAAGGCGCAGGACAAGGGGCTGGCGTTCATCATGGACGTGGACGAATCACTCCCGGATCGTCTGCGCGGCGACGAAGTGCGGATCCGGCAGGTTCTGACGAACATCCTCAGCAATGCCGTCAAGTACACGGAGCAGGGAAGCATTCGGCTGACGGTTCGCGGCGAAATGCAGGAAGATAAGCGGCTGATCCT
Source organism: uncultured Eubacteriales bacterium (assembly GCA_902793245.1). Taxonomy (GTDB): domain Bacteria; phylum Bacillota; class Clostridia; order Christensenellales; family Aristaeellaceae; genus RUG563. The sequence goes on from CADBCX010000015.1 coordinate 24,999, forward strand.
GACGGCTGCCGTGGAGGACACGGGCATCGGGATTCGGCCGGAGGACGAGGCGAAGCTGTTTACCCGCTTCGAGCGCCTTGATATGCAGCGCAACAGCACCGTGGAGGGCACCGGGCTCGGGCTGGTCATTACAAAGCGGCTGCTGGACATGATGGGCGGCAGCATATCCGTCAGGAGCGCCTACGGCGTCGGCTCTGTCTTTACGGTGGTGATCCCGCAGGGAATCGAGGACGATGCGCCGATCGGGGATTATAAGAAACGCTTCGAGGCCAGCATGCAGGAGGCGAAACCCTATCGGGAGGCCTTCCGCGCGCCGGATGCCCGTATCCTGATTGTGGACGACACGCAAATGAATCTGAACGTGGTCGTTCATCTGCTGAAAAAGACGGAAATCCAGATAGACACGGCCACCAGCGGCGCGGACGCGCTGACGCTGACGGACGGGAAAAAGTATGACGCGATCCTGATGGATCAGCGCATGCCCGGGATGAACGGCACGGAAACCCTGCATCAGATCCGGGCGAGGACGGAGGGGCCGAACCGGGATACGCCGGTCATCTGCCTGACGGCGGACGCGGTCGTCGGCGCGAGGGAACGCTATTTGAGCGACGGTTTCGCGGATTATCTTTCAAAGCCCGTCGACGGCCAGGTGCTGGAGCGGGTGATTCTGAAATACCTTCCGAGCGAAAAGGTACGGATGGTGAAGGACAGGGAGCAGCCGACAGAAGCGGCCGCCGTGAAGGCCGACGCGGTCGGGACGGACGGCTATGCCCCGCTGCGAGCGGCGGGCATTGACCCCGGGATCGGCATCGGCTATTGCCAGGGCGACGAGGAGCTCTATCGATCTTTGCTTCGGGATTACCTGCAATGCGCCGAGGAGCGGGCGGAGGGCCTTGCAAGGCGCTATGAGGAACGCGACTGGAAGGCATACGTGATTCTGGCGCATACGGTCAAGAGTGCATCAAAAACAATCGGCGCGGCGGCTCTTTCCGATATCGCCGCGGGACTGGAAGCGGCGGCAGACGCGGACGGCCTCGCCGCTCATCAAAGCGACCATCAGCGTTTGCTGGAGAAATACAGCGCGACAGCCGCCGCGATCCGGTCAATCATCCCATTGCCTGAGGAGAAGCATGACGACGGGGAGATCATGGAATTTCTGCCGGAATAGGAAGTTCCTTTGGTCACTTTTCTGCTTGATTCTCTTCGTCATTTGTTCTTCCGTTCTTTGATACAGCGCCACACCTATGATGAGGGGCAAATGGAAGCGTTTTCGCCCAGCGATGGGACGAATGCCGGCTTATCCCAATTCCCAGGAAATGATATAATGCATGTGAAGCATGAAACGATCAGATGCGTCGCTAAAAGAACCGAATTTTTTGGAGGAAAAGAATATGAAAAACACAATCATGAAGAAGGAATTGGTTTTATTTTTCCTTGTTGTTCTACTGTTCTTCCTGAACGCACCCGCTCTTTCAGAGCAAATGACCGTCAACGATAAGATCTACAGCATGGTCGCGGACCGGTTTCCCGTCACTGAATTGGACATTGGAGAATTAGCCGTTGCCGAAGGCAATGGTATGACCTTCTATACCCGCGTATTCGATGCCGCCGGCGCGGGCCGCCTTTGCCTCATGGAGATGGATTCCGCCTTTGGCAAAATGTATACTGCCACATTCACGCCAATTGAACTGGATGCTCCCATCTTCAGCTGTGATTACATGCTGTTTGGGGAGGAACAGACGCTGCTGCTGGAGCTGTATGATGCGGCGATTGCTTCCCATGATGACACCAACTTTTACTTTGATGCTCTTGCCGAGTGCAAGGAAGGCTATGCGGATCTGCCAAGATATGAGCGTGACGCAGCCTGGTCGGATGAACTGCTGCTCCCAGCTTCGGACTTCAAAAAAGGAACAGGCATGCAGGCGGAACTGGACGGCTATCTTCTGGATTACAGTGAAACCTATTTCGATCTCATGAAGGAATGTGAGCGCTGCAATCCGGAAACAAAACTGGCGGCGAACGCAGTCCTGGGCCGCGGTCTTATCGAAAAAGGCGGTCTGGCTGTGAACAGCTTCAAGAGCATGATCGGAGAGGAAGCGACTGAAAAGTTGATTTGTGATTATATGTTTCGCTGCAGGTGAAAAACAATCATGATTCAGACATAGCATGGTATTTACATTCTCAAAGGGAATGAAGCAGAGGGCAGTATCAGTTCAGTTGATCCCAACCCGCAAAGAAATCCGGTAGGCGTCCCGCTGATGATTGACGGGAGAATAGACCACCCAGCCGTACAGATCGCCGATGGGAATCAGGCTGTGCTGTTCGATGTATTCCTTGAAGGGGGCCAGCACGGCGCAGGGAATGCTGTCCAGCCGCCTGGTTTCGATGCAGCCCTGGATGCACTTGCAGGGCGGCGTGTACTCCATGGGCTCCTGGAAGGTTTCGTTGATGCGCTGGAAATTGCCGCTGAGCAGGCCCAGCCCCACGTCCGCCTGGCAGGTTTCCGACGCGGGCAGCAGCAGCGCCTTCTGGCGGATGCGGATGGTGGAGTAGGTGTAGGGCACCTCCATCATCCAGCGCCGGAAAATGGCGGCGGTGTTTGGATGGTCCACCTTGGGCGACTGGTAATAAATCCGGTACGCCCCGATCATCCGGCCCTCCTGCACGGTGGTCGCTTCCGCCGAACACTCCTTGAAGGCGTCCACGTGCAGCCGCAGGCGGGACAGCTTCTGATACATTTCCTCGATTTCGTTTTCAATCTGCTGTTCCTTGCCGATCAGGCAGCGGTAAATATCCCCGCAGGACACCCGGTTCTTCGCGTCAGGCAGCTCGGACAGCTCTACGCCCAGCGCGTTTAATTGCTTGATCTGCACCAGGCTCAGCACGTCCTGCTCCGAGTACATCCGGTAGCCGTTCTCACCGCGTTCAGGGTCGAGCAGCCCCTCCGAATCGTAATACCGCAGCGCCGTGCGGTTCATGCCCGTCAGTTTTTCCAGTTCGCCGATGGTCATCTTCATGCGGTCGTTTTCCTTTCATCGCGCAGGCGAACGTTCCACCCGGATGGAGGGTTGTTTCGTTCGCCAAATCAGGCGGTATTTGTTGGATAACGCTACCATTATACCGGAAGATTCGGGAAAAAGCCAGCGGGTATTTGGTGTAACTATCGTGTTACCAGTCCGTTCCGCCCCTGTAAACGGGATTTTCTCGTGAACTGCGAAAAACACTACAGACTTCGCCAGTTCGGCTGAATCTCAACCCTAGACACGTTGCCTGACCAGCTGACCGCATTCTTACCCGGCAGCAGCGATGGGAAATCACCGCTCATGCAGCTGTTCATGGATGTTGATCCAGAATAGGCCTCCATGAGCGGTGTGTCCAGTGTGATCTTGTCCGTAATCTCCAGTTCTGTGATGGTCATGCCGACCATGAGCGTAATGTTTCCGGAGCCTGTGACCGTCAGG
>CADBCX010000016.1:0-27539 GCA_902793245.1 uncultured Eubacteriales bacterium
ATGCACAGAGACGAGGACAGCGGCGACCCCGCACGCCAGGCCCGGGCGGCGAAGTTCCAATCCCTGGCCGTGAAAGCGGACGCGGCCACGTCCTTCCTCAGCCCGGAACTGCTGGCCCTGCCGGAAACAGAATTGCAGGCCATGGCGAAGGATCCGTCGTTCGCGGATTACAGCGAATCCATCCGCCTGCTGCTGCTGCAAAAGCCCCACACCCTTCCCGCCGAACAGGAAAAGCTGCTGGCGGAGGCGGGCGACGTGATGGACGTTCCCCACGATGTATTTTCTATGTTCAATGACGTGGATCTGCCCCTTCCCGCTGTGACGGATGAAAACGGTGAAAAAGTCCAATTGACCCACGGCAATTACGGCCCTCTCATCCGCAGCCGGAACCGGGAAGTTCGCAGGGAAGCCTTTGAGGGAATGATGAGCACCTTTGAGCGCTTTGGCTCCACCATGACCGCCATGTACGCGGGCGCGGTGAAGCGGGCCGCTTTCATGGCGAAAGCCCGGCATTACGATTCCGCGCGTCAGGCGGCGCTGGCTCCCCTGGAAATCCCCGAGAGTGTGTATGACAACCTGCTTTCCGCCGTGGAGGACGCCCTGCCCGCGCTGACGGAATACATGCGCCTGCGGCAGAAGAAGCTGGGCGTGGACACCCTGCACCTGTATGACCTCTATGTGCCCATGATCGGCGATTACGATATGAAGCTCACCTTCACCGAAGCCTTCGAGCTGGTATGCGAAGGGCTGGCTCCCCTGGGCGAGGAGTACATCGCCCAGTTGCGGAAGGGTTACGCGGACGGCTGGATGGACGTGTATGAAAACAAGAACAAGCGCAGCGGCGCTTATTCCTGGGGCTGTTACGGCGTGCATCCTTTCGTGCTGCTGAACCACACCGACGACCTGCTGGGCGCCATGACCATTGCCCACGAACTGGGCCACAGCATGCACACCTATTATAGCAACGCGGCCCAGCCCTTCGTAAAGTCCAATTATTCCCTGTTCGTGGCAGAGGTGGCCTCCACCTGCAACGAAGTGCTGCTCATGCGGTACCTGATGAAGAAGCACGCGGACGACCCCAAGGCCGCCGCCTTCCTGTGCAACCAGCTGTTAGAGGAATTCCGCACCACCGTGTTCCGCCAGACTATGTTTGCCGCCTTCGAGAAGGAAGCCCACGCCATGTACGAGCGCGGCGAAGCGCTGACGAAGGAATCCCTGAGCAGCATGTATTTTGATCTCAACAAAAAGTATTACGGCGGCGGATGCGAGGTCGATCCGCTGATTGCCAGCGAATGGATGCGCATTCCCCACTTCTACCGCAATTTCTACGTGTACCAGTACGCCACCGGCTTCTCCGCCGCCGTCGCCATCGCCACACGTATTCTCAACGAGGGCGAGCCCGCTGTGAAGGACTACAAGAAGTTCCTTTCCGCCGGATGTTCCGTGCCGCCCATTGAAGCCCTGCGCTATGCGGGCGTGGACATGGAGAAGCCTGACGCGGTGAAGAACGCCATGAAGGTCTTTGCGGAGACGGTGGAAGATTTAAAAAAGTTGGTTTGAAGCTCTCTGAGCGGTCCCGAGGTTTTAGAGTACAGAGTACAGAGTGCAGAGTACAGATGATAGAGTGAACATACTGCGGAATCCAAAATGGATCGACAATATAAATCTGAACTCTGTACTCTGCACTCTGTACTCTCATCTTTTTCTCTCTAAAGATCGATCTTCATTTTTCCAAGATGCTTCGGAATGTTTCACGTGAAACATTCCGTTTTTTTGATTGACATTCCTATGCGGATGTGGCAAACTGATTCAGGCAGGGAGGGAAGCATATGCGCATGACAAGTCTGCGGCTGCGGGATTTTCGGGGATATCAACAGGTGCTGTTAACGCCGCCGGAGGGCGTGACCATGCTGGTGGGCGAAAACGGCGCAGGAAAAACCAACCTGCTGGAAGCCGTGCATCTCTGCTGCGTAGGCCGCAGCCACCGCACCTCCCAGGACAAAGAAATGATCCGAAAGGGACAAGAAACTGCCGCTGTGCAGCTCACAGTGGAAAAGAACGATGGACGGCATGAGGTGGGCGTTCGTCTGTTTGAAAACGCGAGGAAGCGGAAGGTGGTCTTTGTCAATGGCAAAACTGCCTCCCGCCTGGGTGAACTGATGGGTCACGCTACCTGCGTGATCTTCTCCCCGGAGGATCTGGCGCTGGTGAAGGAAGGGCCGCAGACCAGACGGAAGTTTCTGGACATGCTGCTTTCCCAGCAGCAGAAAGCATACTTTTACGCCCTGCAGACCTACACCAACGCCCTAAAACAAAGAAACGCCCTGCTGAAACAGGGCGACTTGCGGCAATTGCAGGCATGGGACGATCAACTGGCTTTGTCTGCCGCACCGGTGGTCAGGCTGCGCCGCGCCGCTTGTGAGCAATTGCGTGAAAAGGCGCAGACCCATTACCTATATATCGGCGGCAGGGACGAAGAAATCTTCTCCATGGCTTACCGCGGGCCGCTGGCTGACAGCGCCAATATCGGGGAAGATATGCTGAAGGGCCTGCGGGAAACCCGGGAGGAAGACATTCGACGCCAGACCACCAGCTTCGGGCCCCACCGGGACGAAATCGAACTGACGCTCAGCGGGGAATTGCTCAAATCCTTCGGCTCCCAAGGCCAGATGCGGACAGCCGCCCTGTCCATGAAGCTGGCGGCGTTTGACCTGCTGGAAGCAAATCAGGGCGAAACGCCGCTTCTATTGCTGGACGACGTGCTCAGCGAGCTTGACCCAGACCGCCGCCGCCGCTTGATTGCCCGCATTGGACGCGCCCAGGCCCTGCTGACCTGTACCGACCCCAGCGATTATATCGGCGCGCGGCCTGCCTGCGTGCTGCGCGTACAGAATGGAACCATCACACAGGAATAAAAAGAAAGCCTTCGCACATCCTGATCCGGAAATACGAAGGCTTTTTTCAATTAAGGATTATACTGCTTTTTGTTCGGTGATCGAAACGGTGATTTCTCTGGCATCCCTGCACTGGTTCAGCATCTTTTCGTTCATGGGCTGCACCACCATTTCGCCGGGGGTCAGGATCATTTTCTTCGCAGAGGACAGCGGCTTGCCATCCGCGTACACCGTCAGATAATGGTCTCTGTATACCTTATCGGGGCGGAACATGAGGTTGACTTCCTGTAAACCTTCCTCCACCACGATCTTTTGCGGTACCACGCCGCGGACGCCCGCACCGTCCTTCACGGGAATTTCCCGGCCTTGTCTGCGTTCGCCCTGGGCGTAGCGGGCGGCCATTTCCCCGGCGCGGAAGGATTCGTTGCTCACGTGGTCCACCAGGTCGTGCACGTGCAGCACGTTGCCGCAGGCGAAAATGCCGGGCACGCTGGTCTCCAGCGTATCGCTGACCACCGCGCCGCTGGTGACAGGCGACAGGTCAACTCCCGCGCCCGCGGACAGTTCGTTTTCGGGAATCAGGCCCACGGAGAGCAGCAGGGTGTCGCATTCAAATTCGATCTCAGTGCCGGGGATAGGGCGGCGGTTCTCGTCCACCTTCGCCACGGTCACGCCGGTGAGGCGTTCTTTTCCGTGAATATCAATCACCGTATGGCTGAGATACAGGGGAATGCCGTAATCCTGGAGGCACTGGACGATGTTGCGGTTCAGGCCGCTGGAATAGGGCATCAGCTCCACGCAGGCCAGCACCTTCGCCCCTTGCAGCGTCATGCGGCGGGCCATGATGAGGCCGATGTCGCCGCTGCCCAAAATCACGACTTTTCTTCCGGGCATGTAGCCCTCCAGGTTTACGAACTTCTGCGCGGTACCGGCGCTGTAAATGCCGGAGCAGCGGGTGCCAGGAATGGCCAGCGCGCCCCGGGGACGTTCGCGGCAGCCCATGGCCAACACGATGGCCTTCGCTTCAAACACCTGCAGGCCGTTTTCCCGGCTGACGGCAGTCACCCGCTTTTCCGGGCTCACGCTCAGCACGGTCACGCCGGTGCGGATGTCGATGCCCATTTCGTTGGCTGTGTTGATGTCCCGCTGGGCGTATTCGGGGCCGGTCAATTCTTCCTTGAAGCGGTGCAGGCCAAAGCCGTTATGGATGCACTGGCGCAGAATGCCGCCGGGATGATCTTCGCGTTCCAGCACGATCAGATTGTCAACGCCCGCTTTTTTCGCGGCGATGGCGGCGGCCAGGCCCGCGGGGCCTGCGCCGATCACCAGCACGTCTACCTTGAAGCTTAATTCACTCATGGCGCCGGCCCTCCTTTGCGATTTCGTTCAGCGTGCCGACGAGCAGCTTGCTTTCGCCTCCGCATTTCGTAATATCCAGCGGAGAGCAGTGCAGCTCTTCGCACAGGATTTCCATCACGCGGGGGGAGCAGAACCCGCCCTGGCAGCGGCCCATGCCCGCCCTGGTGCGGCGTTTCACGCCGTCGATGGACTTGGCGCCCACGGGACGGCGGATGGCGTCGCGGATCTCCGCTTCCGTAACCACCTCGCAGCGGCAAACGATGCGCCCGTAATTAGCGTCCTGCCTGCATGCTTCCGCCCGTTCTTCCTCCGTCATGGCGGCGAAGGGCTTGAGCAGCGGCACGGCGGTGCGAACGAAGCGGGCGGAGGGCAATTTCAAATGCTCCGCCATCATTTCGCCCAGCTCTTCCGCTATGGCGGGCGCCGCACTGAGGCCCGGGCTTTCAATGCCGATGGCCTCAAAAGCATTATCCGGCGCGCCATGCACGGGGCCGATGATAAAATCGTCGGTGGCGGGATGGGCCCGGACGCCGGAGAAGGTGGTGATGACGGGGCGGGTGTTCACTTTGGGCCAGGTCAGGCGGCATTTCTCCAGCACAAAGTCCAGGCCCTGACGGGTGGTGCGGGTATCGGTGCCGTCCTTAATATTTTCGGCGGAAGGCCCGAGCAGGGCGTTTCCGTGGGCGGTGGGAGAAATCAGCACGCCTTTGCCCATTTTACCGGGCACCTGGAACATGGTGCGGGTGAAAGGACATTTCACCGTGGAATCCAGCAGATAGTATTCGCCGCGGCGGGGAATAATCTGTACGGGCTGATCGGAGATCTGGTTGTGGATATCCGCCGCGCCAACCCCTGCGCAGTTCACGATGGCCCGGGCTTCCAGTACGCCCTGGGGCGTTTCCACATGCCAGGTGTCGTGCTCTTCATACACCTTGGAAACGGGACTGTTGAAGAAAAACTCAACGCCGTTCTGCGCGGCGTGGTAGCTGAGAGCCAGCGTCATTTCGTAGGGGCTGACCACCGCGCTGGTGGGAGCAAGTAGCGCGCAAACTACGTCGGGATTGGTGTTGGGCTCCAGGGTCAGGATTTCGTCCCGTTCGATGATCCGAAGCTCTTTCACGCCGTTCTGGTTTCCCTGCTCCAGCAGCTTGTTCAGCGTGGCCCTGTCCTCTTCCGAAAAACCCAGCACCAATGCGCCGATGGGACTGTAAGGCACGCCCAAGTCTTTTGCCAGCTGGGCGTACATATTTGCGCCCCGCACATTATAGTATGCTTTTTTCGTTCCGGGTTTGGCATCGAAACCAGCGTGTACGATTCCGCTGTTTGCCTTGCTGGCGCCGTCGGCTACGTCTTCCGCGGCTTCCAGCACTGCAATCTTGCCGTCGTACTGGCTCAGTTTTCGCGCAAGCGCGCATCCAACCACGCCCGCACCGATGATTATCACATCATACATGCGTGTCTCTCCTTTATTCTTCAGGCGTTATGACGCCATAGATATCAGAAAAATTATACCATAGAAAGATGGATTTGCCCAGCCTTTTCAGAAATTTTTATGATCTTCTACCGCCTGGAAACGAATTTTTTTCTTTCTTTTCGCAATAAATTATTCATATCTATGAATTATAGTATTGTTGGTTTTCCTGATCCCCTCTATGAAAGGAGTCGTTTTATGTATTTTGACTGGACAATTATCCTGATCCTGCCCGGACTGATTCTCGGTTTATGGGCCCAGGCGCGGGTAAAATCGACCTTTGAAAAATACAGAAAGATACATACTCAGCATGGCATTCCTTCGCAGGAGCTTGTCCGCCAGATGCTGTCCCGCCAGGGCGTAGTGGATATTGCTATCTCGCCGACTGAGGGAACGCTTTCTGACCATTACGACCCTTCCTCCAATACGCTTCGGCTTTCCCAGGGCGTTTATGGGTCGGACAGTGTTTCCGCTATCGGCATTGCCGCGCATGAGGCGGGCCATGCGCTGCAAAAGGAACAGGGATACGGTCCGCTGGTGATCCGTTCTGTCATGGTGCCCGCGGTCAGCATCGGCTCCAATCTGGCCTGGCCGATCTTTATGATGGGCATCGTCTTTTCCTGGAAGCCCCTCATGTATGCTGGTATCGCAGCTTTCGCAGCGGCGGTTGTGTTTTCACTGATCACGCTTCCTGTTGAATTTGACGCCAGCAGGCGCGCGAACCAAATGCTTTCGGAAAGCGGTTATTTCACACAGGAAGAATTGAGCGGCGTGCGAAAAGTGCTGAATGCGGCGGCGCTCACTTATGTGGCTTCGTTCATCAGCACGCTGATGCAGCTGCTTCGATTGATTCTGATTGCCCGCCGGAGAAATGACTGACGAAAATGTTTCACGTGAAACAATGACTTAAACCACGAAAGGATGATAAAAATGTACAATCCCCGGATTTTCGCATTTGCCGATGAGGCAAGCCCCATGATGGACAGCCAGATCAGGGCGATGAAGCGGAACGGCCTCCAGGGGCTGGAGATTCGCCTGGTTGACGGCGAGAATGTTTCTTCCATCACGATAGCCAAGGCAAAGGAAGTATATCAAAAAATGGCTGATGCCGGATTGAAGGTCTGGAGCATCGGTTCCCCCATCGGCAAGATCGACATTGAAAAGGATGACTTCAATCAGCACATGGATGTGCTCAAGAGAACCATTGAAATTGCGCACGAATTGAAAAGCAAAAACATCCGCATGTTTTCTTTCTATCTGCCCCATGCCAAAGCCCCGGAGGAATACAAACATGAAGTGATGGACCGTCTGCACAGCATGGCGGAGGCGGTGAAAGGCAGCGGTGTGACCCTTTGCCATGAGAACGAAAAAGGCATTTACGGCGATAACGCTGTAAGATGCAGTGAGATCCTGGCGGAGGTGCCTGAACTGGCCGGGGTGTTCGACCCCGCAAACTTTGTCCAGTGCGGCCAGGATACGCTGGAGGCGTGGAGCTTGCTAAAAAACCGCATCAAATACCTGCACATCAAAGACGCGATATTTGCCGACGGCAGCGTCGTCCCCGCGGGAAAGGGCCAGGGCAATGTGCCTTTCATCGTGAAGGAATTCCTGGCGATGGGCGGAGAATGCATGACCGTTGAACCGCACCTGAAAGTGTTCAGCGGCCTGAAAGCCCTTGAACGCAAAGGCGAACAGACCCGTATGGGCAGCTCTTATGTGTTTGAAACCAACGACGAAGCCTTCGACGCCGCCTGCGCAGCCCTGCGCGAAATACTCGCTCCATAATTGTTTCACGTGAAACAACAGCGTGATTGTTCAAAGGGCCTCAGCCGGGGGCCCTTTCATGATGAAAACCTTTCTCCTTTGATTGACTTCAATCCCGCAATATGGTAAACTGTAACCCGAATTTTCTGAAAGGATATGGAAACCATGAAAAACTTGATCAACCAGTTTCTCCGCGGCATTGTCATCGGCCTGGCGAACATTATTCCCGGCGTGTCCGGCGGAACCATGATGGTGAGCATGGGAATTTACGACACCCTGATACACTGCATCACCCACCTGTTCAAAGAGTTTAAAAAGAGCATCATGACCCTGCTGCCCTACGCCGTCGGCATGCTGGCCGGCATCCTGGCTTTCGCCAGCGTGATCCACTGGGGCCTTGAAAACCATCCGCTTCCTACCAACACCCTGTTTATCGGCTTGATTCTGGGCGGCCTGGGGCCGCTGCTCAAAAAGATTGAGAAGAAGAAAATCAACGCGGCGGCAGTCATCGCCTTTGCGCTGCTCTTCGCCCTGATCATCTGGATGGGCTTCCAGAACAGAGACAGTATCGAGAATGCGGAAAGCATTGAAATGAATGCCCTGCAAATGGTCATGATGGTTGCCCTGGGTGTCATCGCTTCCGGCACCATGATCATTCCCGGCGTTTCCGGCAGCCTTGTGCTGATGCTGCTGGGATATTACAAAGCAGTCACAGGCGCGCTGAAAACGCTGGCCTCCGGCCTGGTACACTTGGACTTCTCCGCGATGGGCCAGCCCTTGCTGATGCTCCTGCCTTTCCTGGTGGGCATTGTGCTGGGCATTTTCGGCGTGGCGAAACTGATCGAGTGGCTCACCGCGAAATATCCGACCGTTACCTACTGCGGCGTGCTGGGCCTGGTGGTCGCTTCGCCTGTTTCCCTCCTCATCCAGACCGATATGTCCGGCGTGAACGCCGTCACCATTCTTATCAGTCTCGCAACGCTGGCGGTCGGCTTTGCATCGGCCTATTTCCTGGATAACGGAAGCAAAGCGTAAGATACATCCGGTTCAGAGCCGCTTCGACTCTGAACCTTTTATCAAGCGAGGAGTGTAATCCATGGCAAATATTCACGAATATCTTATCTGGCGCGGAGACGTGCCGTTTTCCATCTCGCCTTTCAACGAGGTGGACGGCCTGGTGCTGTCCGAACTGGTTTATACGGATTTTCACGGCGTGGCGCCGGAAAACGGAGAACGGATAACCATTGAGGAGATCCGCCGCTTGTTCTGGGAAAAGCACACCAAGGAAGAGATCATGGCCCAGAACACCTACACAAAAACAGCGCCGCTTCTTTTGGACGGCATGGCCGGGAAAGGAAGGTTCGGCGGCACCGCGGTGGCGCATTATTACGATGTGGTCGATACAGACGCGGATATCCAGCTGGCTGCGGTCACTTTCTATCTCCCCGACGGTACAGCCTTCGTGGCTTTCCGCGGCACGGACGATACGGTGGTGGGCTGGAAGGAAGATTTCAATATGAGCTACATGCCTGAAACCGAAGGCCAGCGCCGGGCGGCGAAGTACCTGAACGAGCATTTCAGCGGACAGGCTATTCCGCTCCGGGTGGGAGGCCATTCCAAAGGCGGCAACCTGGCCATGTACGCGGCAGTCTGCGCGGATCCGGAAATAAGGGAACGGATTATCGCTGTGTATAACAATGACGGGCCCGGATTCCTCAGGCAGTTTACAGAAACGGACGCCTACCGCGCCATGCTGCCCCGCATCATTTGCACCGTGCCTGAGAAAGCGGTGATTGGTACGCTGCTGTCCAGCGAAGCCTATCAGCATGTGGTGAAAAGCACTGCGAACGGCATTTTTCAGCACGACGGCTTTTCCTGGCAGGTATTGGGCGATCATTTTGTGGAAACGGAAAAACGCACCGACAGCAGCATCATGCTGGAATCCACATTGCACCAATGGCTGTCCGAGCAAAGCGAAGAAAACCGCCGCCTGTTCGTAAACACCCTTTTCAGCCTGCTGGAATCCACCGGCAAAGCCACAATCGGGGAAATCAAGGGAGATTTGCCGGGTTCCCTGATCAGCATGAGAAGGATGCTGGACACCATGCCCAAGGAGCAGCGGGATACGATCTGGAACATGATCACCCAGTTCTTTGCCACGGGAAGCGACACCCTGTTGCAGGAAACAAAGAAATCCCTGCTTTCCAGGCTGGAAACCTTCTCGCTTTCCAAGCTGGGTCTCCGCCCTGATCCGGAAGAAAACACCTGACCGCCAAGAATCGGGCAGGCGTGCGGCAATAAAAGCGCTCGCGCCGCCGCCCGATTTTCCGTGGGTCAAACGAATACCACGCTTCTTCTAAAATCTTAACAACCTTGTTGTTAAGGACGAAAATCCACCAACAATGGAATAGTATGATAGCCCAGAGAATCCCGTTTCAGGCAATATTTGTTGTCCAGCTGCACCACAGCCTGGGCCAGGGAATCCGGCAAGACCAGTCAGGCGATGATGTCCTTATTCTGCTGCCGCAGTTTTTTCAGGGCGGGCGAAACGGTCGTGGAGGGATTGCCCGGCCAATCCCGCGCCAATCATCATCAGCCGGATATCCGTTTTTCGCCCTCCCCGGCGTCCGCTCAAACGCAGCCTGATTCTCATCCTTTTTCTCTCTTCAAACTGTTGTTCAGCAGCGTCATCCGTTCTGCTTCAAAGCTTATTGCCGCGTTCCTGTTTCCTGCTGCCTTCCGGCGTCAAATACATTTTTATTTCGTTTTTCAGTTCGCCGTTTTCCGTCCATGCAAATACGATTCTGTCTGTCATACCACTCAGCACCGCAAGGGCCAGCTCATCACCCGACTGGACAGGATCAAAGCGCGGCCCGCCGTAGCGCACGGTCAAAGAAGCGCATTCCTCCGCTTCTGAATACTCGATGACCGCTTTGATGCGCGGATGCTCCAGGACGGGTATCAGCAGCGTTTGAACGATCTCTTCAAAAGCAAGCTGTATCCGGCTTTCCAGCTTCGGAGGAATCTGGCTCTTATTGCAGTATTGGCTGATTTCCCCAGCCATGCCCAGGAAGTCGTAGTCGCGGCTTTCGATGTTTAGCTCCAGCACTTTCAGCCTGCGCACGAAGCGGCGGGTGTTTTCCCGCAGGGGATGATCGAAAACCTGCTCCGGCGTGCCGTCCTCGTAAATGCCGCCCTCGTCCATGTAGAAGACCCGGTTGGAAATGGCCCGGGCGAAGTTCATCTCATGGGTCACGATCATCATGGTTTTGCCCGTCTTGGCTAAATCCCGGATGACCGCCTGCACTTCCCCCACCATAGTGGGGTCCAGGGCGCTGGTGGGCTCGTCCAGCAGGATCACATCCGGGTCCATGGCCAGGGTGCGGGCAATGGCGATGCGCTGCTTCTGCCCGCCGGAAAGCTCGTCGGGATAGTTCAGCGCTTTTTCCGCCAGGCCCACGGTGCGCAAAAGGCGCATTCCTTCATCATAAGCTTCCTGCTTCGATTTCCCCAGCAAGTCCATGGGGGCCATCATGATATTTTCGATCACCGTCTTGTGTCCGAACAGATTGAAGCTCTGGAACACCATGCCCATCTTCTGCCGCACCTTGTTGATGTCGCACCTGGGGGCGGTGATTTCCACGCCGTCCACCCAAATTTTGCCCGCCGTGGGCTTTTCCAGTTGATTGATGCATCGGAGCAGGGTACTTTTGCCCGTGCCCGATGGGCCGATGACCGAAATCACGTCGCCGTCGTGGATTTCCACGGAGACATCCTTCAAGGGCGTTACATTTGGATACTCTTTTTTCAGATGCTCGATTTTAATCATCGGTTTTCACACCTTTCAGAATGTCGGCGGGTTTTCTGCGTTTCGGATTAACATTGACCCCGATCCTGCTCACCAGGAATCCAAGCAGCCCTTCCAGCACAAAATAGATGATGGTAATGGCAATCAGGGGGAAGAAGGCTTCATACGTCCGGCTGCGCACGATGTCGCCCATTTTTGTCAGATCCTGCACGGCGATGTAGCCTACAATGGCCGTGGCTTTGATGAGCCCCACGATTTCACCCTTGTATGCGGACATCACATGGGGCAATGCCTGGGGCAGAATGATTTTGAAGAACGTACGGCGGCTGGAATAGCCCAGGGCGTAGGCCGCTTCATACTGGCCGCCGTCCACCGCGCCCACGCCCATTTTCAGCAGCCCGAATACCGAGGAACCAAAGGTGAGCGAAAAGCCGATGACCGCCACCAATATGCCGCTGATGGCCACGCTGCCGAAGATGATGTAATACAGGATCATCAGCAGCACCACCATGGGCGTGCCCTGCACCAGCCACATGGCAAAGCGGGTGACGCCGTTGGCAAAGGGGTTCCCCTTCCTGCACAGCATGAATACGCCGAAGCCCAGCGCCGTGCCGCACAGGATGGACAGCGCCGTGATGATGAGGGTGTTCAGCACGCCCTCCGCAAACAGCCGCCAGCGGTCTTCCCGCAGGAAGGTTTTGTTGAAGCTGTCCCGGAGGCCAGCCCAGAAGCCTCCGGCTTCTTCGGCTTTCTGCTCCTTGAGCACCACAAGCACGGTGCCGCCCGAATAGTTGGGCGCAGAAAACAGCACCGATTCAGCCCTCTCCGGGGTGATGGTGATTCCCGCGCCGCCAAAATCGCATTTCCCCGATGCCACGGACGGCAGAATCCCGTCGAAGCTCATATCCACGATTTCCAGGCCATAGCCGTATTCTTGGCAGAAGCGGACAACGATCTCGATATCATAGCCCACAATTGCCCCGTCCTGAATGTAGGTGAACGGCTCATACAGCGCTTCCGTCGCCATCGTCAGCGTTCCGTTGACCGGGGAAAGGGACCGAACGTCCGGCATGTCCTTCTTTTCGGTTTCTGAATTCCATTTCTGGTCCAGGGCATCCAGCGTACCGTCGGCTTTGATCTTTTCGATAAAGTCGTTGAACTGGCCGCACAGGGCTTGCCCCGCTTCTGTTTTGGGGAAAACATAGCCAAATTCAAATTGATTCAGGTATTCCGGGACAGCGGTAACGGAACTGTTCTGGCGCATCAGCGCTTTCAATACCGGCTCGTCCGCCGCGAAAGCGTCGATTTTGCCCGAACTGAGGGAATTGAGCAGATCCGCCTTGCTGTTGACATAGACGATTTCCGCCTGGGGCAGCTTTTCCTTCACCAGCGCGTCAAAGCTCTGGCCTGTCTGCACGCCAATTTTAGCTGTCGCCAGTTGAGCAATGGCCGTATAGCGTCCGGCGGGGAAGCTCTGCGCCTGGTTATTTTCGCCTTTCAGTACCGCCATCATGGTGCCGCCGGTATAATACGGGTCGGAGAACAAAACGCTTTCCTTCCGTTCCTCGGTGATGGCGATACCGGAAATGGCAAAATCCACCTTGCCGGACTGAACCGCCGCCAGCATCCCGTCAAAGTCCATGGTGGTCACGTTCAGGCCATAGCCGCAATCCCTGCAGAACAGGGCGCACAGCTCGATTTCCATGCCCACGCATTCTTCGCCGCGGTAATAGTTCATGGGCGGGAAGGTGCCTTCCGTGGTCATGATTAGGGTTCCCTTCGGGGCGGGAAGAGATTTGTATTCCGGTACAGTCTGTTCGCTTTCCGGGCCTTCCGTCCACTTGATCAGAATCCGATCCAATTCCCCGCTTTCGCGCATTTTACGAATCCATTCGTTCAGCTCGGCCTGGAGCGCCTTGCCCTTTTCATTCTTCGCCAGAACGAAGCCGCAGTCATAGGTGCGCAGCATTTCATCCAGCACCACCAAGCTGGGATCCTCGTGCGCCATCCGTTTCAATACCAGCCCGTCGCCGGGGAAACCATCGATCTTGTGGGTTTTCAGGGCCATGGCCATATCCGGGAAGGTGGTAAAGTAGCTGATTTCAATATTTGGCAGGCGGCTGCGGGCAATATCCGCCGCAGTGGTTCCGGTCTGCACGCCGATGCGCTTGCCGTCCAGCTGATCCAGCGCGGTGTATCCGCTTGCCGCGCCCGCCTGCTCCTGCGCTGCCTGACCGTCCCGCACCATGATCCCCAGCTTCTCCTCGAACAGCACATCCGAGAAGAGCATGGAGCCGCTTTCACTGCGTTCGGGAAGATATTGGAGATTGGACATGGCCAAATCGATCTTGCCTGCGCCTGCGGCCGGAACGATGCTTCCGAAATCGTATAGATCAAATTTTAGTCCCGCCCCAAGCCATGCGGCGAAGCGGTAGGCCAGTTCAATATCATAGCCTGTCAGGCCGCCGCCTTCATAGTAGCTGTAGGGCGGCACCGTGCCCGTGGTGCCCACGATAAGCTGATAAGCGGGCTTTTCAGGCAGCGCAATCTCGGGCATCTTCGGTGAATCCGTCAGCACCCACCTTTGATACATATCGTCCAGTGTTCCAGCCTCACGGGCTTCCCGGATGAACTGATTGACCTTCTCCGTCAAATCCGGGATGTGGGAAACATGGCTGACGCCCACGACGATCTTCACCGTATACCGCATGGTTTCCGGCAGCAGCCGCACGCCGGTCAGGCCGCTGCGAATAGCCCGTTCCATTTGGGCCAGATCATATATATAGGCATCCAGCTTTCCCTGGGCCACAGCCGTATAGCCCAGGAAATTATCCGTATAGTATTCGATGGCGGCCTTCGGCGCTTCTTCCCGCATGGCTTCCTCGGCGGCGCTTCCCATGGAAAGCCCTGCCTTTACGCTGCTGTCATTCAGGTCAGCGGCGGATAGAACCTCCGCTCCGGCGCAGATCATTCCCAAGAAGACCAGCATGAGCGCAGCCAGCAAGATAAAAACCTGTTTCTTCATGGATTTTTCTCCTTGTATGAAAGCATGGTTTTCACTTTTTTCTCATTCTGCGGAGGTCGTCAGCCGGGCCATGCCGTCCGCGCCGGATCACAGCTTCCAGAGATTGATTCCCAGTTCTTCGTTTTTCTCCCGGGTCACCTGACCGTCCAGTACCCGGACAAACATCTCGCAGGTCGCGCCGACTCGCAGCTCAATTGCGTGTCCGCCGTGAAGAAGATTCTTCTGATCCGCCATGGTGACATGAAGATGGATATACGGCTGATCGTTCATCCCGGTCACGCTGCCCGACAGGCTCGCAATCTCCATGAACTCGTTCGTTTCTTCCTGATGATACCGTTTTCCCTGAAGATCATACACCCCGACAATGGCGTGATCCACAGCGCCGATCGCACTCACCTGCGCCAGACGGATTCCTTCCCGTTCGCACATCTGTTTCAGGCTCTGCAGAATTTCCTCTCCGTAATCGATCCGCAGCATATACGTGTCCCCAAACTGTCTGTACTGCATTTTTATCCCTTCCTTTGCTCAACGAATTATCAATAGCGCCCCAGCAAGTTCTGGCCTTATCATGGATTTGCGGAACTGTAGAACTCCGTTCTGGTCGGGTTTTCCTGGATCAGGACAGAGCTTTGATGGAATACCTCGATCATTTCGTCCGCTGCGGCATGAACTTTATCAATTGTTGTATCGCTCAGATAAATCACCAGCGTATATTCCTGATATTCCGTATCATTGTCGATCCATCCGCCGTGGGCTTCCTGAATCGTATATCCGCCGAAATGACGAATCAGGATATCCTTCGCTTTATCCAGGGCTTCCGCCTGCGTGAACACAGGGGTGTTGGTATCCTTATCGTTTGTACCCAGATACAGGACATACTGGACATCCGGGTTAGCTTCCGCCTCAGCTTCCGTTTCGGCTCCCGTTTCAGGAACAGTAGGAATCCTGTCGTCCGCGTAGTCCGAAAGCCAGTGGAATTCACCGGTCTTTATAACGTCCTCGCCGTAGATGGTGTTCCAGTCGTCCCGCATGGAAATGACGTGATAGCCCATGCCTTCCCATTGCTCACGCAGCTTTTGGCCTTTTTCCGGGTTGCCGTAGTCCCGCACATTGTCGTCGGCGATCAACTGGAAGACAGCGCTCCTGTAGCGGTTGTTCAGAAGCGCAAAATTGTTCATGCTCACGTCGCCGGAGCTGTTGCCGAAGGACAGCACCGGCTGCCTGCCGATCTCCTGCGCGATCTGCAGGACTTTGTTGGTCTTTAAGTCCTTTATAAGCAACCGGTCCGTGCGTACCAGCACATCGTCGCCGGTGAACACGTACTCGATGCCGTCCGTATCGCCCTGATCCTTCGCTTCCAGCGCGGTATCGGAGCCGATGATGTTCTCATAGGGTATGTCCAGAATTCCTTCGATAAAGGTGCGGACGATGAAGCGGTCGCTGCCGGAGACAATGTAGCACTTGAAGCCGTTATCCTGGAGGTACTCCACGACCTCCGCCATTGGCAGGTAATAGGCCACCGCATAGGTCATGCCCTCAAAGCCGTCCGCCTCATGCACCAGGAAGCGCGTGATGAAATCGGCGTACTCCTGAAGCGTCATGCCCGCGAACGCCTTGGCCTGGTGATACGAAAACTCATAGTCGTAATCGTCCGGGAAGGACTTATCCAGCGCGTGGTCGCGCGTCATGCGGCCAAATTCCAGCATTTCAGCATCCGGCTGCCAGGAAGCGTCCGCCAGAATGCGTTCCGTCAGCAGCATGACCTCCAGATAGGTCGGGGCCAGTTCGGCCATCAGCGTGCCGTCCATATCGAACGTGGCGATGCGATCCACCGGCGGGATATAATCCGGCGATTCTTCGTCCGTCACCGCCTCCACATACTCGATCAGCGCTTGAAGCGATGGGGCGTCCGGGTTCCACTGGGCAAATGGTGTTTCCGCTTCACTTTCCGCAAGCGTCGCAAAGCAGCACAGCAGCATCACGATGGTCATTGCAAAAGAAATCATCCTCTTCATACTCATAGCTCCTCCTTCATTTCGTTGAGCATCCAGATTGCCGATGGTGCGCTCCAGCCATTCGGGGAATCCCTTAGCACATCCTGTTCCGTATTGCTTCAAATGTGAACATTCCAGCCAGTATTGATTTTCCGGCGGACTTTCTGCATGGTTTCCGGATTCAGCGGCGGCCAGTCTGTCACTTTCTGTGCTTTATCGGTAACCAGATGCGCTTTTTCCGCGCACAGCGCGATGGGTGTATCCGCCAGTGAATCTGAATAGAAATTCTCAATGACCGGGAAATCGTGGTCGATCATATACCGGGCTTTTCCTTTCGCGAACATCAGATTGTCCGTCAGGACGCCGAATTCGCGGTCATATTCCGTAGCGACAAACTTTACCCCCAACCGTCTGGCAATCGGTTCAATGATGCAGGACGGGGAAGCGCTGATGATCAGATCGTCCGGTTTCTTCTGCGCGAGATACCATGCGGAGATGTTCTTCTCATGCGTGTTCCAGTAGCGCTCGATCAGTCGGTCAAAGTCCTTCACCCGGAGAATGGTGAAAAACTCCAGCATCATCCTGGCTCGGGTCATTTTTCCCCTTTTATACCGGATCAGGTTCCAGAGGGCTTTGGGGAAAAATGTCAGCCACAGATGCGGATGATGGTTCATGCAGTAAATCGCAAAGTTGACAGAACTGTCCGGATAACAGATTGTGCCGTCAAAATCATACACATTCATTCTTATTTCCTCACGCATCAATCAGAATGGATACCATGTTCAGGTGGTAGAAGTAACTGTAAACCTCGTCATTCCTTGATATGCTGAATCAGATGGATGACAAATCCGGACGGCGAGATCATGATGGCGGATTCAGAGGATTTCGCAGCAACCCTCTGATCGCCGTAGAAATTCTTGAATCCGAGGGCAGTCAGCAACGTATACGCTTCGTCAAAATTGTCCACGTTCATTCCTCTGTGCGCCTATTGTAGCATACTGTCAAGGTGTTTGTCCATCATTGATTTTGTCAGCGCTTTCCTGCTGTTATGTTTGTAAAACGCCAGCGGCCATTTCTTAAGTCGCTGGCGTTTCCTTCCTTGATTGCCTGTTTGGAACGTTCCGATAAAAATCGCAAGCGGGCCATGGACGACGACTGCCCCGACCGTCTGAAACGCTTTCTCTTTCCCCTGGAGCAGGAAGCCTGGACGGAAGAACTGGCCTGCCTCGACGCGAAATACGCCGCTGCGGTAATGCTGCTGAGCGGCGTTACCACGGCGGTGGGCATGTATGAAGAAGTGATTCGCGCTTTCCTGACAATGGGCTTACGCTCCTTCCCCGGGGAAATGGTGATCTGCCAGAAAGCGCCGGCAGCTATGGATTTCCCCTTGACGGCTGATTCGTTCTGTTACAAATGATGGCAGGCAGCGAAATGATTGGGCGCGATTTCTTTGAGTTCGGGTTTCTTCGCTTTGCATTCTTCCGTGCAGCGCGAACAGCGGGTATGGAAGGGGCAGCCGCTGGGCGGAGCGGCGGGATTGGGCACGTCGCCTTCCAGGACGATGTGCTGTTTTTTATGCGCCGGGTCGTGGGAGGGCACGGCGCTGAGCAGGGCCTGGGTGTAGGGGTGGACGGGATGGCGGTAGACCTCCTCCGTGTCCCCCGTTTCCATGATGGAGCCCAGATACATGACCCCCACGCTGTCGCTGATGTGGCGCACCACGTTCAGGTCGTGGGAAATGAAGATCATGGACAGCTGCATTTCCTGCTGCAATTCCATCATCAAATTCAATATCTGCGCCTGAATGGACACGTCCAGGGCGGACACCGGCTCATCCGCCACCACGAAGCTGGGGTGGGTGATCAGCGCCCGGGCGATGGAAATGCGCTGCTTCTGGCCTCCGGAAAACTGGTGGGGATAGCGCTCCAATTGGTCGGGCGTCATGCCGATGAGCCGCAGCATGTCCTCCACCCGCTCCCGCAATTCCTGGGGCGAGAGGCTGAAATGCACTTTCAGCGGTTCGCTCAGCAGCTTCCACACGTTCATCCGGGGGTTCAGGGAGGAGTAGGGATTCTGGAAAATGAACTGCATGTCCCGGCGTTTCAGCCGCATTTCCTCTTCCGTCAGCTTGCCTAAGTTTTCCCCGTTGAAATACACCTCGCCGCCGGTGGGCTCGATCAAACGCAGGATGGCGGATCCGGTGGTGCTTTTGCCGCAGCCCGATTCCCCCACCAGGGCGAACACCTCCCGCCGCCGGACGGAGAAGCTCACGTCCTCCACAGCGTGCACATGGCCCACGACCTTTTTCATCAGGCCGCGCCGGATGGGGAAATAGACCTGCAAATGCCGGACTTCCAACAGCTTTTCGCTCATGCTTCCACCTCCCCGCTGTGCAGGAAGCAGCGGCACAGATGGCCGGGGGCCGTTTCTTTGAGCGCCGGCATCCCTTCCCGGCAGCGTTCCGTGCAATTTTCACACCGGTCGGCAAACCGGCAGCCTTCGCTCCACTGCCCGCCGGGAGGCACGATGCCGGGGATGGTGTACAGCTTCCGGGTTTCCCCGCCTAAGCTGGTCACGGCCCGCAGCAGGCCCAGGGTGTAAGGGTGGGTCGGATGGCCGAACAGCTCCAGCACCGGGGCCTGTTCCACGATCTGCCCGGCGTAGAACACCGCCACCTCCTCGCAGGTCTCTGCGATCACGCCCAGGTCGTGGGTGATCATGATGATGGAGGTGTCGTTCTGCTCCTTGAGGTCGTTCATCAGCTTTAATATCTGGGCCTGGATGGTCACGTCCAGGGCGGTGGTAGGTTCGTCCGCCAGCAGCAGCCGGGGGGAATTGATCAGCGCAATGGCGATCATGATGCGCTGCAATTGCCCGCCGGACAGCTGGTGGGCGTAGGAGGAAAGGGTTTGCTCGGGCCGGGGGATGTTCACCCGCCGCAGCATGTCCAGCGCCCGTTCCCGCATTTCCGCCCTGCCCATGTTGGGGTGATGAAAGGACAGCGCCTCATACATCTGGCTTTCCACGGTGAAAATCGGGTCCAGGGAGGTCATGGGCTCCTGGAAGATCATGGAGATTTCCCGGCCCCGCACGCTGCGCATTTCCTTCTTGCTAAGATTCAGCAGTTCCTTTTCCCCGTCCTTGCTGTCATAGCGGATGGAGCCCTCGCTCACCCGCAGGGGATAAGGAAGCAGACCCAAAATGGCGTTGGCGGTAATGGACTTGCCGCAGCCCGATTCCCCCACCACGCCGAAGGAGCATTTCTTTTTCACGCTCAAATCCACCTTGTCCAGCAAGCGGACGGTGTCCTTCCCCCGCAGGGTGGTGATTTTCAGATTCCGGATCTCCAATAAGTTTTCCATCATCCGCCCTCCTTACAGCTTCAGCTTGGGATCCAGCACGTCCCGCAGGGCGTCGCCCAGGATGTTGAAGGACAGGATGGTCATGATGATGAACAGCGCCGGGAAAATCACCAGCCAGGGGGCGCGCTCCATATACTTCCGGGCGTCGGACAGCATGCTGCCCCAGGAGGGGTTGGGCGGCTGGATGCCCAGACCCAGGAAGCTCATGGAAGCTTCCGTCAGAATCGCGCCGGAAAGCGCCAGCGTGGCCTGCACGGTGAAGGGAGCCATCACGTTGGGCGTCACGTGGCGGAACAGAATCTTCATTTTTTTCAGGCCGATGGAGCGGGCATTGGCAATGTAGTCCGTGGATTTCACGGTCTTGACCGAAGCCCGGACCGTGCGGCAAAACACGGGGATGTTCACGATGCCGATGGCAATCATGGTGTTCACGATGCTGGTACCCAGGGCGGACACGATAAACAGCGCCAGCAGGATGGAGGGAAACGCGAAAATCACGTCCATCACCATCATGATGACGGATTCGATCTTCCCCTCAAAGAACCCGGCGATCATCCCGAACAGATAGCCGAACCCCGCCGCGATACCCACGGCCACCACACCCACCACCAGCGACACCCGGGCCCCGTACACGATGCGGCTGAACACGTCCCGGCCGAAATTGTCGGTGCCGAACCAGAACTGGGCGCTGGGGCCGGTCAGCTTGGCCCGGGCGTTCATCTTCGCCACGTCGTACTGGGCGATCCACGGGGCGAACACCGCCAGCAGGATCACGATGCCTACGCCGATCATCCCCGCCCGGCCCATGGGGTCGCTCCACAGCTGCCGCAGCAGGCTTTCATTGCCGGGCAGGGAACGGTTTTTCACGGGCTTGTTTTTTGTTTTCATGGCCGTTCCCTCCTTTAGCTGTACGAAATACGCGGGTCGATATAAGTGTACAGGATATCCACCAGCAGGTTGATGATCACGTACAGGAACGCGATGAACAGCACGCAGCCCTGCACCACCGGGTAGTCCCGCTGGGAAATGCCGGTCAGGGTGAACTGGCCCAGGCCGGGGATGGAAAAGATTTGCTCGATGACCACCGTGCCGCCCATGAGCCCGCCGATCTGCATGCCGATCAGGGTCACGATGGGGATGGAGCTGTTCTTGAAGGCGTGGCGGAAGATGGTCACCCTCTCCGGCGCACCCTTGGCCCGCACCGCCTTGATGTAATCCTGCCGCAGCACCTCCAGCATGGAGGAGCGCGTCATGCGCATCACTGACCCCGCCATCACGGAACCTAAAATGAACGCCGGCAGGAGCATGATTTCCATGTTCTTGCCGAAGTTTTCAAACAGGCCCACGTATTTCACCGGCGAATAATAGTTGAAGGCCTTGGAGAAAAACAGGATCAGCAGCGTGGCGGAGGCGAAATTGGGGATGCTCACCCCCAGCAGCGCCACCACCCGCACAATGCGGTCGATGACGCTGTTGCGCTTGAGCGCCGACAGGATGCCCAGGGGCAGCGCGATGATCCAGGCGATCACGCAGGCGAGAATGGCTAACTCCGCGGAGATTTTGAACCGGCTCATGATTTCCGGGAACACCGGCGCGCCGGTGCGGAAGGACTCGCCAAAGTCCCCGGTCAGCGCTTTGCCGATCCAGGAAAAATACTGCTGGATCAGCGGCTTGTCCAGCCCCAGCTTGGCTTCCCACATGGCCCGCAGCTCGGGCGTTTCCTCAATGCCCAGAATGCCCGATACCACGTCGCCGGGAATCAGCTGCATAATCACGAAAATGGCGATGCTCACGCCGATCAAAATGGGAATCAGCGTCAGCAGGCGGCGGATAATGTAGTCACGCATAAGGTGCTCCTTTGACGGGGAGGTAATGGCGCAAGAACAAAAGCTCTTTTGTGGAAAAAGATAACCCAAAAGGCTTCCCCTTGAGGGGAAGTTGTCAGGCGCGGAACCGAGTTTGAGAAAGCGTGCCAGCCAATTCGCGCCTGACTGATGAGGTGTATCCCAGGCAGGCAGCCAACGAAGCCGCTTCACAAGGGGGCCACCTCATCCGGGCCGCACGAAGCTGCGGGTTCACTCTCTCCCGCCTGGTTCCGTGCGGCCCACCTTCCCCTCAAGGGGAAGGCTTTCATTTTCATACATGAACCGCAGGCGCGGAAATAAAATCCGCGCCTGCGGTGATCAACCAGGGGTTATTTTGCCAGGGTCACGCCGGAGAAGTTGTTGGCGTTGGAGGCGTTGGGGGCGAAGCCCTGAAGGGCGGTGGAGGCCAGGAAGTATTCCTGGGGGCTGGCCACGATGGCCACGATGCAGTCGTTCAGGATGATGTTGGTGGCTTCCTTATAGTATTCTTCGCGCTTGGCGGTGTCGGTGGTGGACTGGGCCAGTTCGCACAGTTCGTCCACGCGGGCGTTGGAGTAATCCTGGATGTTGGCGGAGGAGCCGGTCTTGAAGAAGAAGCCCACCGCGCGGCTGGGATCGGAGCCCGCGCCGTTCTGGCACACCATGATGTCAAAGTCGTGGCCCGTCCAGGCGTCCAGGTACTGGCCGCGTTCCACGTCCTGCACGTTGGCCTTGATGCCGATTTCGGCCAGCTGCTGTTCCACCACCAGGCCGGTGTCCCGGATGCTGTCCAGCAGGCCCACGATGATGTTGGTTTCAAAGCCGTTGGGATAGCCCGCTTCGGCCAGGAGCGCCTTGGCCTTTTCGATGTTCTGGGTGTAGTATTCGTTCTCGGTCACGTCCACGGCCCAGTGGCCCAGGGAGGCGGGCACAAAGCCGGACACCAGCGCCTTGCCGTTGAAGGCGAATTCGATGATCTCCTCCCGGTTCAGGGCCAGGTTGATGGCCTGGCGCACTTTCTCGTTGTCGAAGGGCGCGCGGTTGGGGTTCAGGAACAGGCCGGTGTAGTTGCGGCTCTGGTAGGAAATGGTCTGGATGTTGGCATCCTTGTCCACCAGGTCCAGCATGGCGGTGTCCGCCACGATCAGGTCCACCGCGCCGGTGCGCAGGGCGGCCAGGCGGGCGGAAGCGTCGGTGAGCACATAGAATTCGATGGCGTCAAAGGTGGCCTTGCCCGCTTCGTCGAAGTAGTCGGGGAAGGCTTTCACGGTGATGCTGTTGTCCGGCACCCATTCGCCCAGGGTGTAGGGGCCGGTGCCGCCATCAGCCAGCAGCAGGCTGCCTTCGTTGGCTTCCACCACTTCCTTGGCCACGATGGAGCAGTAGGAGGAGGAAAGGTTGGCCAGGAAAGGCGCGTTGATGTTCTTGAGGGTGATTTTCACGGTGTAGTCGTCGATGACTTCCACCTTGTCAATGTCGCCCGCGTAGCTGCTGGAATTGCCCAAAGCGCCCACATTGGGATCCAGGATGCGCTCAAAGGAGTATTTCACGTCCTCGGCGGTCATCTGGCGGCCGTTGTGGAATTTGACGTTCTGCGCCAGATGGAAGATGTAGGTCACGTCGTCGGGCTGCTCCCAGCTGGTGGCCAGCTCGGGGATCACGTTCAGGTTTTCATCCACGTCCACCAGGGTGTTGTACATCTGGCCGATCATGCGCATGGAGGCCACGGCGGAAATGGTATGGGGGTCAAAGCCGCCCGCGGCGTCGGCGTCCACGCCGTAGCGCAGCACGTTTTCTTCCGCCAGGGAAACGGAAACCATCGTCAGCGCCATGACCAGCGCCAGCAGCAGAGCAAACAGTTTCTTCACAGAGAACACCTCTTTCCATATTATTTAAGCGCTTCTGCGCTTTGGTTCAATATATCCGGCGGCAAACCAATTGCTGTCTGTCAAATATCATGGATATTGTAGCATATCTTTCCATCCGATACAAGACAGACGGAAAACTTTTGTTCATATTATGGCGCTTTCTTCCCAGAAAGGCGGGATTTCATTTGACCACCCCCTCAGCATGTCTATCCCATCATTGCAACAACGTGAATAGAATATATAATGTCGTTTATAACATGCCAATATCGCACTATGAATTATTTTCATTTCTCTCACCGTTGGATAGACTATCTTCAAAGGATGGTGACTGATTTGGAATGGGAGTTTGACAACAGGGAACGCATGGAAAATCTATTCTATGCAATCGGTTATGATCGCAAAAAGAAAGGGTACTCCCAAGAGCAAATGGCTGAACAGCTGGGAATCAGCCGTCAGCACCTCGCGTCCGTTGAAGCGCCCGGAATGAATCGCGGATTATCTTTGGAATGATTATTCAACATCGCCACCGTACTGGAAATCGAACCTTATATGCTGCTCAAATTCAGAATCGAAAAATAAGCACGCGGACATACAAAAAGCCCGGCTGTATCGAATGAACGACAGCAGCCGGGCTTTATTCATGGTTCAGTTATAGATCAATTCGTCCAGAATGATTTCTTCGGCGCGGTTCCGGATGCAAAACCACCCTTTACAGCATAACTCTGAAAAGTATAAGAGCGCATTAAAAAAGACGGCCTGCGCCGCCTTTTTGGTTTTTCAGTCGAAAGAGAGTTCATCCATGATGGAGCCGATCTCGGAGAAAGAGCCCGTATCCCGGGCGCCGGAGAAAGCGAACATATACACATATCCGTCCCGAGCGCCAATGAAGCAGGTAAACAGCCCAATGGCCGTTTTTTGTTCAGCGCAGTAGAAATCTGTTCCGCTGTGGGTTTCCGATGCGTAATCATCCGCTTTGCCGCCCACCACGCCTACCAGGGATTCCTTGGTGAAAGCGCCGGTATCCAGGCTTTCCCGGGTGACGCCATTGGCGGTGTAGCTCATTTTATACGCCGCGGGCAGGGAAGACCATTGATCGGTGCGCACCACCACGAACCGCAGGTCGCCGCCGTCCTTCTCAAAGGTGACTTGTCCGCGAATGTCCGACGCCATATCCCAGCCTTCGGGGACAGTCAAAGACAGCGGGCTCAGCCTGTCCCGGAACACCGTGCCGCCCCGGCCGATTTCCGCTTCCGCCGCCTTGGCAGCAGCGGCTTCATTCTTTCCGCACGCCCGGATGGAAGCGATCACCGGCTGGTCGTCCTTCAATACGGTACCGTTCTTGTCCTGCACCGGCGTGACCTGGCAAATTTTGTCCACGATCCACATGCCCGCCAGCACCCGGCCGAAGGCGGCGTAGCTGCCGTCCAGATGGGGCGAATCGCTGTGCATGATGAAGAATTGGGAAGAAGCGCTGTTCATATCCTTGGAACGGGCCATGGACAGCACGCCCCGGTCATGCAGCAGCGGGTTTTCCACGCCGTTCTGGGCAAATTCCCCTTTGATTTTATCGGGGCTGCCGCCTGTGCCGTTGCCGTTGGGGTCGCCGCCCTGAATCATGAAGCCGGAGATGATCCGATGAAATGTCAGGCCGTCATAGAAGCCCTGATTCACCAGCTTCATAAAGTTTTCCACGGTGATCGGCGCAATTTCAGGATACAGCTCCGCGTAGATATCGCCGTAATCCTTTATCGTAATGCAGACATATTCCGCAGTCATTCCAAATTCCTCTGCCATGCCGGGCAGAACCGGGCTCAAAAGCAGGGCCAAAGCCAGAAAGAAAGACAGAATCGTTTTCATCTTCTTTTCCCCGCTTCCGTTATTCCTCTTTTTCAAAACGAATCACGTTCCAGCTCAGGGCGGGAATTTTGATTTCCGCTTTGCCGCTGTCCACCTTCCCGCCGGGGCCAGCAATCGGAGCAACGTTGTCCGGCTTTTCTTCGGTGTTCACCGCCTTCACGTCGTCGTGGTGCAGCAGGATATGTTCTTTCAGCCGCAGACCGCCGAAGGAACGCAGGTCGATGTCCAGGCAGAAATCCTCGGCCATGTCCCGGTTCACGCAGAACACGGTCACGCTGCCGTCGTCGCCCATGGTGGCGGTGGCGTCGATGAGCGGCACGCCCTCGTAGTCCTGGCAGTCGTACACCGGCGTGTCCACGACGGCCTGCAGCGCGGTGCCGCGTCCGTAGCGGCTGGCGTGCATGTAGGGATAGAAGGTGGTCTGGGCCCAGCATCCGCCGCCGTTGCGGGTCATGATGGGCGCGATGACATTCACCAGCTGGGCCAGGCAGGCGATCTTCACCCGGTCCGCGTTCCGCAGGAAGGTGATCAGCATGGAACCCACCAGCAGCGCGTCCTCGAAATTGTAAATATCTTCCAGAAGTGGCAGGGCGGGCCCCCACTTCTCCCGCTTCCAGATTTCCTTGTCCTGCTCGCTGGAATGGTACCACACGTTCCATTCGTCGAAGGACAAGTTGATTTTCTTCTTGGAGTGCTTCTTGCCTTTCACTGCGTCGCAGATGGAAACCACGGTGTGGATGAAATCATCCATGTCCATGCTCCGGGCCAGGAAGCCGGGGGTGTCGTTGGTGGGGTTGCCGTAATAGCGATGCAGGGATACGTAGTCGATGTTCTCGTAGCACTCGTTCAGCATTTCCAGCTCCCAGTCCCCGAAGGTGGGCATCTGGGTGGAGGAAGAACCGCAGGCCACCAGCTCGATGGAGGGGTCCACCCACTTCATCATCTTGGCGGCTTCGTTGGCGACGCGGCCGTATTCATAGGCGGTCTTGTGGCCCATCTGCCAGGGGCCGTCCATTTCGTTACCCAGGCAGAACAGCTTGATGCCGAAGGGCTCCTTCGCGCCGTTCCGGATGCGCATATCGGAGAACTTGCTGCCGCCTTTGTGGTTGGCGTATTCCACCACGTCCCGAGCCTGTTCGGGGCCGCGGGTGCCCAGGTTGATGGCGTACATCACCTGAGTGTCGGCTTTTTTCGCCCAGTCCGCGAACTCATGCAGCCCAACCTCGTTGGTTTCGGTGGTGAACCAGGCCAGGTCCAGGCGCTTGGGCCGCTGTTCCCTGGGGCCCACGGAATCCTCCCAGTTAAAGCCCGACACGAAGTTGCCGCCGGGATAGCGCACCACGGGCACGCCGATTTCCCGCACCTTCTCCAATACATCTTTGCGGAAGCCCTGTTCGTCCGCCAGGGGGTGGCCCGGCTCATAAATGCCGCCGTACACGGCGCGGCCCAGGTGCTCGATGAAAGAACCGTACATCCGGGGGTCGATCCGCCCGACGCGATAGCTCCTGTCCAGGGTCATTGCAGCTTTTTTCATTTTTTTATCTCCTTTATGCGATCATCATGCCAACGATCTTTTTCGCAACGATATGACTGCCTGTTCATTATATCATGCGGCGCAGGGATGTCAAGAATGACCTTTGCCTCCGGCCTTCCCCGGCATCGCCGTCCCCCGGGTCTTGACAGATGTGATATAATAAATATACAAATAGAAACAGGAGGGATAAACAGCCATGCCACGCACCAAGGGAAGCAAAAACAAGAAAAAGGCGCTCGCTGCGCCCGCCATGACGCTGGAAGAAGCGGAAGTGAAAAACGCCGCGGTGGAAGCTGAAATCGCCGGGCTGGAAGCCCAGCTGAAAGCAAAAAAAGCCGAACTGAAAGCGCTGAAAAAAGCGAAAGCCAGCGCGGAAAAGGCCGAAAACGAAAAGAAAGCGGAAGAAAACAAAGCCGCCGTCTGGGCCGCGGTGGAAGCCAGCGGGAAATCTGTCGAAGAGATCATCGGCCTGATTCAGGGAAACTGAATATTCATGTCCAGGCCAGGCAGTTTTTTGTCCACACAGTGCATCATGCCGGGAGCGGATTGCCCGTTCCCGGTTTTTTTGCGCATAAAATGTTACCATTCAGCTTTCGCTGAATGGTACGCAAGGGGGAATACTTCCCCCTTGCGAGAACCCCCAACAGATTTTCTTGTGAACCTGCGGTTCACGGGCAGAAAATCTGCAAGGAACGATTTTTGCGGAGCAAAAATCCCCGCCCGACCGGCAAAGCCGGTCGATACGATTACAGTCGGGGG
>CADBCX010000016.1:27553-49337 GCA_902793245.1 uncultured Eubacteriales bacterium
AAATCTGCAAGGAACGATTTTTGCGGAGCAAAAATCCCCGCCCGACCGGCAAAGCCGGTCGATACGATTACAGTCGGGGGAGTTCCCCCGACACCCCCCGCGCATAGATTGCCTGATCGTTCTACCGATATTTGAATAGTAACCAAAAAATTAACGGATATTTCAGAAGTTCTTCAAGAACCGATTGACTTTAGCAGATTAAAATGATAAAATTGATACATTCTGTTGGCTACAGTCAACGGCATACATATTTAGAGGAGGAAAAATCAGATGAAGAAAACCCTATCTATCCTGATGGCGCTGGTCATGGTGCTGTGCTCCGTGTCCGCGCTGGCTGAAAGCTTCACGCTGGCCGATTCTTATGAAGTCGGCGAACGCAGCTTCAATGCCGGTAAAGTGACCCTGGAACCCGCCCCCGTCGGCGGCGGCTCCGTCACTTCCGACGTTTATGCCGGAATCGAAGGCAAGGACTACACCGATGAAAAGGTGTACACCTTCAACGACTATACTGCCTCCCTGACTTCCAGCATGAACTGGGACGTGCTGAGCTGGGAAACCAATGATGACGACGCCATTATGAGCTACATCACCACCGGCTTCTACGGCTTCCACATGAACAGCGACAAGACCGGCTATTCCATCACCCCCGAAGCCGCCGCTGAAATGCCTGTGGACGTGACTGCCGAATACGTCGGCCAGTACGGCATTGAAGAAGGCGAAACCGGCAAGGCCTGGCGTATCGCCCTGAACCCCGACCTGTGCTTCAACGACGGCACCAAGGTCACCGCGGACGACTACGTCTATTCCTTCCAGCAGCAGCTGAACCCCAAGATCATGAACCGCCGCGCCGACTCCTGGTATGACGGCACCTTCTCCGTTGTCAATGCCAAGAATTACCTCTACGCCGGCAAAGTGACCTACGATGCCATCCCCGAAGCCGCCGCTGACCTGCTGGCCGCCGGTACCGAAGTGTTCCTGGATATGAGCTTCTGGGGCTGCGTGGGCGCGCTGGATGCTGAAGGCAACGCCGCTCCTCAGTACGTCTCCGTTGCTGACGACACCATGTACCGCGACGCGGCTGTGGAAGATGAAACCGCCGACGAAGCCTGGGTGTCCGCCAAGTATCTGTATGAAAACTATCTGGCCGACGGCACGCCCTATGCCAGCTATGCCAGCCAGTATCTGAAGGTTGCCAACACCGCCAAGGCCGTGACCTGGGACGACGTGGGCTTCAAGAAGATCGACGATTATACCGTGGACTTCATCCTGGAAGCTCCCGTGGCTGAACCCGCCTTCTACGTGCCCTACAACCTGAGCGGCAACTTCCTGGTGGAAAAGGACGTTTACGAAGCCTGCAAGACCTTCTACAAGGACGGCGCCACCGTGGCCACCGAAGAGGAAGCCGACGAAGTGAAGAGCGACTATTGCCGCTCCCTGGAAAAGACCGTTTCCTACGGCCCCTACATGCTGACCTCCTTCCAGCTGGACAAGGAATACACCCTGAGCCGCAACGAAAGCTGGTTCGGCTATCATGACGGCAAGCACCTGGGCCAGTACCAGACCGACAACATCGTCGTGACCGTGATCGCCGACCATGCCACCACGCTGCTGGCCTTTGAAAAGGGCGAAGTGGACGGCGTTTCCCTGCAGAACGAAGACATGGACAAGTACGCCGCCAGCCAGTATATCCACTACACTCCCCAGAGCTACACCACCAAGCTGACCTGGAACACCAACTACAGCAAGCTGGTTGAGCATGGCACCAACAGCCAGATCCAGGTGATCGACGAATTCCGCAAGGGCTTCGCTTTCGCCCTGGACGCCAACACCTTCGCCACCGCTTACACCGCCGCCGGCACCGCCGGTTTCGGCATGCTGAACTACATGTACTGCTACAATCCCTTCACCGGTGAAGCCTACCGCGACAGCGAACCCGCCCAGAAGGCGCTGGTGGAACTGTTCGACATGGAATACGGTGAGGGCAAGGACTACGCCACCCTGGAAGAAGCCTATGAAGCCATGACCGGCTACGATATGGCCAAGGCTCAGGAACTGATGAAGATCGCCGCGGACAAGGCCATCGAAACCCAGATCTGGGACGGCGAATCCCCCATCGTTCTGGACATCCGCCTGTACAACAGCGATGAAATCTACGTCAAGATGTACAACTACTTCAAGGCCCAGCTGACCGAGGCCGTGAAGGGCAGCAAGTTCGAGGGCAAGATCGACATGACCATGACCCCCGACGCTGACTACTACAACACCAACTACTCCGGCGGCGCGGACATGATCTTCACCACCTGGGGCGGCGCTGCCATGGATCCCTTCGGCGTGTTCGCCCGCTGCTACTGCGACGCTGCCGACGGTTCCGGCAACCAGATGGAATACGGCTATGACACCAGCAAGATCAACGTGACCTACGACTTCGGCGGCGAAATCGGCGAAGTGACCGACACCCTGCAGCACTGGGCCATGTGGGCCAACAACGCCACCGCTGACGTGCCCGTGATCTTCGAAAAACTGGGCGCTTTCGCGAACTATGCCTACAGCACCCGCTGCGAAGTGGTGGCCGGCGTGGAGCATGCCTTCCTCAACTGGTTCCCCACCACCTCCCTGTACTATCGCAACGTGGCCAGCTTGGCTTCTCAGAAGGTCAACTGGGGCAGCGATACCTACCTGAACATCATCGGCTTCGGCGGCATCGAATTCTATACCTACAACTATGACGACGCCGAGTGGGCCGACTACATCGCCAACAACACCCTGGTGTACTAATCGCTTGGCATCAGGCATCCTGTTGCCTGAATGGCATGGGCATGGGGGAGAAATCCCCCATGCCCTTCGCCGTTGTAATACGGATACCATCATCTGGAAATTCAATCCAATTGCTTTTTGAAATCGGAATCAGCCGCCTGTCCAGCCTCCGCTGCGCCTTTCCGCGCGGGCGGCAGGTCCGGGGCCTGGGCGTGAATATATTTTCCATAGGCTTTTACGCCTGGGTACGCAAGAAATTGTATGCGGAGGGAAACATGGAATGACGAAATATGTCATTAAACGTATCCTGTACATGTTCCTGACGATGTTTGTCATCACGGTCATGTGCTTCGTACTGATCAAGCTGCTGCCGCTGCCCGCGGTGCGCGAAATGGGCCGGGACATCAACCTGGTGCTGGCCAAGCGCGAAAAAATGGGCTACAACAAACCGATCATGGTACAGTTTTTCCTGTACATGAAAAGCATCTTCACGGAATGGGACTGGGGCGTGGGCGAACAGATGTATGACAGCCTGCCCATCTGGGACGTGATGATGCAGAAACTGCCCTACACGGTGGTCGTGAACCTGTACTCCATCCTGATCTCGATCCCCCTGGGGCTTGGACTTGGCATTTACGCTGCGCTGAAAAAGAACAAATGGCAGGACGCCGTGATTTCCACCCTGGTCATGGTGTTCATTTCAGTGCCCAGCTATGTATACGCTTTCCTGGTGCAGTATATTTTCTGCTTCCGGCTGGGCTGGTTCCCGCTGCAGCTGGCTTCGCTCAGCCAGGCGGGTTCCCTGTTCAGCGGAAGGATGTTCGTTTCCATGGTGCCCGCCATCATGAGCCTGTCCTTCGGCGTGATCGCCGGGTTTACGAGGTACACCCGCGCCGAGCTCAGCGAGGTGCTGACGGGCGATTATATGCTGCTGGCCCGCACCAAGGGCCTGACGAAGGCCCAGGCGATTTCCCGCCACGCCATGCGCAACGCCATGGTGGTCATCCTGCCCATGATCATCGGCGAGTTCATCGGCATCATGGGCGGCTCCATGATCATCGAAAACATCTTTGGCATTCCCGGCATCGGCAACCTGTACATCAACTCCATCAACGTACGCGACTATAACTTCTTCATGGCGCTGACCGTTTTCTACACCCTGATCGGTCTGACATCGGGCATCGTTATTGACATCAGCTACGGATTTATTGATCCGCGCATCAGAATGGGGTCGAAGAAATGATGGAAGAAAAGATGATTTACGATATCCCCAAGGAAAAATTCCAGTTTGTGCAGCGGGAAAAGCGCATCCACGACGAACGGCTGCAAACCAAGGCCGTGGGCTATCTGGGCGACGCCTGGAACCGCTTCCGCACCAACAAGAGCGCCGTGGTGGCCTTTGTGCTGATTCTGGTGCTGCTTTTGTTCGCGCTGGTCGTTCCGCCCATTTCCCACTATACCATCAATTTCCGGGATGGATACTATAAAACCTCCCTGCCCAAGTGCAGCTTGTTCAGCGGCCTGGACTTCTGGGACGGGGCCAGCCGCCAGCAGCAAAACACGGCGGGCTACCGGTATCTGCAATCCATCGGCCTGGAAAACAATAAGCCCGCCATCAAGAAGGTGTACGGCTCTTTTGAGGATTCCACCGGCGAAACCTTCTACCAGCTGCGGGTGGACAGCTACCGCTCCGTGGGCTATGTGTATGTGAACCTGAGCGACGCGGAATACAAAGCCCTCATGGATTACCAGGACCAGACCGGCATCCAGGTGATCTTCCCCCTGTCCGGCACCCAGAACAAGCACTTCGTCCGCGGCAACGACGGGGCCAACTTCTGGTACAAGCTCCAGGATGAAAGCCAGGGATCTTCCGGCGCGCCGGTTCTGGACGAGAACGGCAATTTCATCAATAACTACCTGACCAGCAGCGACCCGCAGAAGGCCGGATATACCAGCCTGCGCATCGCCGGGGACGGGGAAAACGGCGTGTGGTACACCTACGCCCAGAAAAACCAGACCGGCTATCGCGCCCGGGTGGAATACGACGAG
This sequence comes from uncultured Eubacteriales bacterium, assembly GCA_902793245.1. Classification (GTDB taxonomy): domain Bacteria; phylum Bacillota; class Clostridia; order Christensenellales; family Aristaeellaceae; genus RUG563. Next base: position 32,357 of record CADBCX010000016.1, read on the forward strand.
TACTTTAACTATAAGAACGGTTTCCACGCTTCCTTCCTCTTTGGCTCCAACCAGTACGGCCAGGATATTTTCACCTGCCTGGCCGTGGGCGCCAGGTTCTCCCTGCTGCTGGCTATTTGCGTTGCGTCCATCAACTTCTTCCTGGGCGTGCTGTACGGCTCCACCGAGGGCTATTACGGCGGCGCGGTGGACATGATCATGGAGCGCATTTCCGATATCCTCGCCAGCGTTCCCTTCGTTGTGGTCGCCACCCTGTTCCAGCTGCATCTGGCCGGAAAAGTGGGGCCCGTGGTATCGCTGCTGTTCGCCTTCATCATGACCGGCTGGGTGGGCACAGCGGCCCGCGTGCGTACCCAGTTCTACCGCTTTAAGGGCCAGGAATATGTGCTGGCTGCCCGCACCCTGGGCGCTAAAGACCGGCGCATCATCTTCAAGCATATCTTCCCCAACTCTCTGGGCACCATCGTTACCGGCGCGGTCATGACCATTCCGGGCGTCATCTTTTCGGAATCCATGCTCAGCTATCTGCACATTATCAACCTGGACACTTCCTCCACCGTTACCTCCATCGGCACCATGCTTTCCAACGGCCAGGGCTATCTGAGCACGTATCCCCACATCATCATGTTCCCGGCAATTTTCATTGCCATTCTGGAGATTTCCTTCAACCTGTTTGGCAACGGCCTGCGCGATGCGCTGAATCCTTCGTTGAGAGGAGCGGAGAACTGATGGCAAAGCTGGAAGTTAAACATCTGACCATATCCTTCCGCACAACCAACGGCGCCGTCCGCGCTGTGCGCGATGTTTCCTTCAATCTGGAGGAAGGCGAAACCCTGGCCATCGCCGGAGAATCCGGCTCCGGCAAGTCCGTCACCACCCGCGCCGTCATGGGCATCCTGGCGGGCAACGCCATGGTGGACGGCGGCGAAATCATTTACGACGGCAAGGATCTGCTGAAAATTCCCGAGGAGGAATTCCATAACCTGCGCGGCCACAGGCTGGCCATGGTATTCCAGGATCCGCTCAGCGCTCTGAACCCCGTGATGCGCATCGGCGATCAGCTGACGGAAGCCATGCTGCTCAACAACAAGGAGCGCCGCCGCGACGGCAAGGACTCCTTCAACCGCATGCTCAAAGAGCTGGAAAAGAACATGAACGCCTGCGGCATGACCAACGTTTCCCGGAAAATCAAGGAGTTTGACAGTTTCGTCACGATCGCTGTGAAGGAAGAATTCGCCTATAAAGAAGCCACCGAATCCATGGTGGAAGTGCGGGACTGCGTGGAAGAAACCCAAAGCGCCCTGCTGAAACGCAGCGACAGGGATGCCCGGGAAGTGTGCGGGCGGATGATTCACGCGCTGAAGCGGGTTTACAATCCTTACACCTTCCGGGAGGGCGACGCCAAAATCGCCGGGTTCGTGGAAAAACTGAGCGCTTTCAAGCGCAGCTACACAAGCCGCCAGCAAGCGGAAATGGAAGCGCTGCTGAACGACATCACCGAAACAATAAACGCCGCGCTGGATGCGGAAAGCCCGAATTTCTTCTGCATCGGCTATTCCGTGATGCAAGGGAAGAGCCCCGATCCCAGCACCCAGTCCGTTTCCGAGATCAACCGGGAAGCCCGCAAAACCTTGGACGAGGGCTTTATGCTCGACTTCCGCCGCGACGTGGCCAAAGCGCTGGAATACACCGAAAAGCAATCCCTGGACAAAAAGCAGGACGCGGTCTCCGCGCTGAAAGCCGCACTGAACGTATTCAGTGAGGCGAACCTGGATCAGAAGAAATGCCAGGATACGGCAAAATCCTCCGCGGATCAGGTGGAAGCCTCCATCGACCCGCTGCAGCTGGACAAGGACAGCAACGCTTACGTGTACCGCAGCGGCGTGAAAGCTTTGCTGGAACGCTATTTCCGCGCATTCCGCCAGAATCCCAGGGAAAAAGCCCGGTTTGAACGGGATACCAAAAAATACAATCAGGAAGCGGCCAAGGGCAAAACGCCGCCTTCCGTGATTCCCATGAACCTGATTGACATCGACGCGGCGAAAAACAGCCTGACCCGCATGGCAGACGAACTTGCCGGTCATTTTGAACAGCAGATTGCCGCCGGTCCCCAGGGCCATTATGAGGAGCGGGCAGAAGCTATGATCGACTTCCTGAAAGCCCGGGCCGAGGATTACGCGTTCAGACTGTCCAAAGGCATGGCCCGCCACCGCGCCATTGAGCTGATGAAGGAAGTGGGCATTCCGGAGCCGCACAAGCGCTATCGCCAGTATCCCTTCGAGTTCTCCGGCGGCATGCGCCAGCGCATTGTCATCGCCATTGCCCTGTCCGCAAACCCGGATATCCTGATCTGCGACGAACCTACCACCGCTCTGGACGTGACCATCCAGGCTCAGATTCTGGAGCTGATCAACCGCCTCAAGCGGGAACGCCGCTTGAGCGTCATCTTCATCACTCACGACCTGGGCGTGGTCGCCAACATGGCGGACAAAATCGCCATCATGTACGCCGGCAAGATCGTGGAATACGGCACGGCGGACGACGTTTTCTATGACCCCAAACATCCCTACACCTGGGCTCTGCTGTCCTCCATGCCCGACCTGGAAACCAAGGAAAAGCTGGAAGCCATTCCCGGCACGCCCCCGGATATGATTCTGCCTCCCAAGGGCGACGCATTTGCCGCCCGCAACAAGTACGCCATGCAGATCGATTTTGAGGAGCAGCCTCCCGTGTTTGAGGTCAGTCCTACCCATTGGGCCGCCACCTGGCTGCTGCATCCCAACGCGCCCAAGGTGGAGCCCCCGGCCATCGTGACCGACCGTATCCAGAGGATGCAGAAGGCGCAGGCGGAAAGAGAAGCAAAGGAAGCCATGAAAGGAGGCGCTGAAGCATGAAAGCAGGAAGAAGAATTGCCACGGCGCTGAGAATCATCGGCTGGATTCTGATTGCGCTGGCCATAGGCGTGACCATTTACAGCCTGGCGACCAGCGGCGGTTTGTGGGGAAGGATGAATAGCCTTCTCTCCCAGGGCGGTGTGAAGCAGAATATCCTGGACAAAGTACGCTACGATCATCAGTTTTACAATGCTCTGATTGACGCGGCGGACACCAAGAAGATACAGGAATCCCTCCGGACAGAGAGAACGCGCAGCTTCTTCGCCGACTGGGAAAAACGTCTGAAAGAAGCAAACGACAATCTGGTTCAGAATGATACGGAGGCATTTTTCGCGGAGCATGCCGACAGCTTGACCGCCGATCAGGCTTCCCAGTTTCTTGCGTTCTATGAGCAGATGGAAAACAGCGAAGAAAGCCGTCTGCTGAAAGAAGCCTTTGAATATCTGGATGGCATTGCCAAGCCCGCAGGCGCCAGCAAAAAAGGCGGCAAGCTGGCCAAGCTCCAGGCCGCATCCGTGGAGCCGGACGTGAAGGCGGCTTATGAAGCCTTTGCCCAGGCGCACGGCGAGGACGCCGGAGAATACCTGGAGTATGTGGAAGCCGTAGTGGCGATGGTGAAGGAAGATATTGCTTCCGGCACAAATGTCACCGATGTAAAGGGCTATGTAAAGAATCTGGACGAAACCCGCTACTTCACCGCGCTGGCCGCCGTCAAGGCCCAGGAGCGGGAACAGACGGAGGACATCCGGGAAGCCTATGCGGAAGAACTGAAAAAGATCGCCGCGGGCGAAACGGCGGATGTGCGCGCCTATTATCAGCGCTTGTATGCTTCCATACGGGATAAGTATCCGGAAGAAGCGGCGCCGGACATGGACGTTTTCGTCACCAAAACCTATGAACTGCTGGGCAGCGCGGACTTTGACGGTTCTGTCAACACCCTGATGAAGGAAGTGCGCGCCGCAAACACCAAAGCCCAGGAAACCCGTACCGACGGTTCGATGAACGCTTTTGCCAAGAGCGTGCTCAGCGTATCCGACCAGAATAATGACCTGGGTATTTTCCGTTTCCTTTGGTTCCTGTCGGCTAATATCCTTTGGCTGTGGCTCATCGGCATCCTGCTGGTGGTGCTGGCCCGGGTGCTGGATAAGATCATCAACAAGGTCACCCTGGCCCGGCTGGAAAACGCCGGCATCCAGGAGGACGAGGATGTGCTGCTCCGGGTGAACCATCTGAAACAGTACTTCCGCAGCGGCGACTATATCAACAAGGCCGTGGACGACGTGAGCTTCTACATCAAAAAGGGCGAAGTCTTCGGCTTGGTAGGCGAATCCGGCTGCGGCAAAACCACCACCGGGCGCACCATCATCAACCTGTACGATCCCACGGAAGGCGACGTTTACTTCCAGGGCTTGCGCATTTCCTCCACCCAGAACGGCCTGCCGGTGCTGATCCGCAGCCTGCGGAACGATTTCAATGCCCAGAAGGCCCGGATGGAAGCGGAATTGAAGGAAAAATACGCTGCCGACCCGAGCCGGAAAGACGCGCTGACCGAAGAATACAAACAAAAGATTTCCCGGATGCAGAAAGAACTGCATGAAAAAATCCGCACAGCAAAAACAAACGCGCTGGAATCCTCCGTGGAAAAGAGCAAGTGTGTGGAAAAATATCGGGAAAAGCGCAAGGCTGAGCTTACCGCCCAGTATGAAGCCGACATGAAAACCCTGTCCGGTGCCGCGGCGGAGGAGCGCAAAGCCCGTTATGAGATCGACATGAAGGTTGCCGCCAAGGACAACATCATGACCAAGATGCAGATGATCTTCCAGGATCCCATCGCGTCCATCAACCCGCGCATGACCGTGCGTGAAATCATCGCCGAAGGCCTCAAGATCCGGGGCATCAAGGATGAAAAGTACATCGACGAAAAGGTGTATGAGGTGCTGGATCTGGTGGGCCTGGTGCGCGAGCACGCGGCGCGCTATCCCCATGAGTTCTCCGGCGGACAGCGCCAGCGCATCGGCATTGCCCGCGCCATCGTGCTGCAGCCCGACCTGATCATTGCCGACGAACCCATCTCCGCCCTGGACGTGTCCATTCAGGCCCAGGTCATCAATCTGCTGAACGACCTGCGCAACAAAATGGGCCTGACCATCATGTTCATCGCCCACAACCTGAGCGTGGTCAAATACTTCTCCGACCGCATCGGCGTTATGTACTACGGCCACCTGGTGGAACTGGCTACCTCGGACGAGCTGTTCGAGCATCCCCTCCACCCCTACACCAAATCCTTGCTGAGCGCTATTCCGTATCCCGATCCCCATCACGAAAAGCACCGGAAGCGCATTGAGTACGATCCCCGCAAGACGCATGATTACTCTGTCGATCAGCCCACGCTGCGGGAGATCCGTCCCGGCCACTTCATCCGCTGTAACGACGCGGAGTTTGAGGCTTACAAGAAGGAGCTTGGCCTTTGAAGAATCGCGTCATTCCCTGGCTGATTGAATTGGGCGTGAGCGCGGCGGTGTTCCTGGCGGTGGCCGTCAGCCGCGGCGTGTTCACCGCCGCAGAACCCGCTGAAATCTACAGCGGCCTGTGCGACGCTTTCTTCGTCCCCGGGGTATTCCTGTTCTGCTTCGGTTTGCTGTCCTTCTGCGCCTATGGCGGGGTGTTTGACATTTTCGCTTACGGCTTCAAAAGCCTGAAGGTGCTGTTCACCCCCTTTGGCAAACCGGATAAGCACCAGCATTATTACGAATACAAGCTGGCAAAGGAAGCCCGGCGGCAGCGGCCCAAACCCCGTACCCTGATTCTGGGTACCGCGCTGATGCTCTGCGCCGGCCTGTGCCTGATCCTATTCAACAGCGCAGGCGGGTAGTGCGATCTTGCATATCCCTAATTTAAAACATACTCTATTCTAAGGCGTGTTCACACTACCCGAAATGACGTGGATTCAAATACACCATTAGGCGGTTGTGTTAACACGCCCTAATCCATGAAAGTAAAGAATCGCCGCAACGAATGGGCTGCGGCGATTCTGCTTTTTTCTTTTATAACAGGAACAGATGATGAAAAACCGAAAAAAGCTCCGCGGTCATTTCTGGCTGCGGAGCGGGAAGGAATAATTGATTACTTGTCGGGTTCTTCTTTGGCGTCAGCGTCATTTTCAGTTTCGTTTTCAGCGGCGGCTTTACCGACCAGCCCGCCCACGGACACGTCGCGGAGCATCTTGGGGATATCCAGGCCCACGGCCTGTTTGATGGCCTCGAAGGTCTGCAGCATCGTGCCGGCGGTGTCGCGGGCCATAGAGCTTGCGCCGCCCTCGCCAAAGAGGATGATCTTTTCGGTCTTGCTGAGGGGCTCGCTGACGGAGCGCGCAATGTCGGGCAGTTTGTCCACCACCATTTCCAGCATGGCAGCCTGGCCGTAGAGCTTCATGGCTTCGGCCTTGCGGCGGATGGCCTCGGCTTCGGCTTCACCCCTCATGCGGATGGCTTCGGCTTCCTTTTCCGCTTCGTACAGTTGGGCGTCAGCCTGAGCCTGACGTTCGAATTTCTCGGCTTCGGCCTGGTATTGACGAGCGTCCCTTTCGGCGGCGGCTTTCTCGCGGATATCCACGTTCAGCCGTTCGCGCTGGATCTCAACCTCCTGCTTTTTCAGTTCTGTTTCTTTTTCCAGGCGGGTCAGCTCGGCGGCGGCGCGCTCTTCCTCGAAGGTCTTTCGTACGCGTTCTTGCTCGATCCGGTAAGCTTCGTCGGCCTTGGCCTTTTCTCTGTCGCTTTCCATCTGGTACGAGGCTTTGAGCAGCGCCAGTTCCTTGTCCTGTTCTGCAATGGCGGCCTGGGCTTCGATCTCGGCTTTGTGGCCTTCCTGCTCAGCTTTGGCCCGTGCGATGGCGGCGTCGCGTTCCTTTTGCACCACGTTCTGGATGGCCATGGTTTCGATCACCTGGCCGTCCTTGTCGGAGAAGTTCTGAATGGTCAGGTTGATGATCTCCAGGCCCATGTTCTTCATGTCGCTCATGGCGGCCTTGATGGACTCCTGGGCGAACTTGTCGCGGTTCTGCACCAACTCGGCGATGGTCATCTGGCCGATGATCTCGCGCATGTTGCCTTCCAGCACATCCTTAGCCAGGGCTTTGATCTGGTTGGCGTCATAGTGCAGCAGCTGTTCGGCGGCGGTGGCGATGGACAGGTCATCCGAGCCGATTTTGATGTTCGCCACAGCGTCCACCAGCACGGAGATATACTCCTTGGTGGGTACGGGCTGGGCGGTTTTGATGTCCACCTGCATCAGGCACATGTCCAGCTTGTCGATGCGCTCAATGGCGGGGATGAAGAAGGTCGCGCCGCCGCGCACGATGCGGTAGCCGAACTTCTTGGATGTGACGGCGCCTTCCGGTGTTCGCACCTTATAGTTATGCCGGATCAGGCCGGAGATGATCAGCGCGGTGTCCGGCGGGGCCACCTTGTAGCGCGGCACCAGCTTGATCAGCGCGTACAGCCCGACCAGCACGGCCAGGATGAGCCACCATTTTTCAGCCAGGAATTGAAGTACCGTTTCCATGGAATAACCTCCTTGTTGATTGGTCAGCGATGGATGAACCGAGTCAGAACATCCCATACGGGCCATGATGGTGACGATGACGATGATGGAAGGGGACGCCCATGCCCCAGCCCATGAAGTGACGGCGATAGAAACGGGGACGGCGGAACACGAAGGAAAGAACGAAGAAGATGGCAAGCAGCCTGAGCATTGCGGTTTCCTCCTTTCAGGCGGTCAGCGGGTACAAAACACGCACCCGGATTGCAGGTGCAAGTCTTGCCTTCTCGTTTCGACCGGACGCTTTCGCATCGGCTGACGGCGTGGAAACCGCGCGGCGTGCCGCGTTTGGCTACTCCCTTGCTTACAGGATGATTATAACAGATTATTCTGTGTTTTTACAGTCAGTAAACTGACATTCCGGACATTTTTAGCGACAACTCAATCGGCAGGCGGGAAACGCCGCTTTTTTCCTCTATGCGATGGACGTTTTTTGTGCTATACTGTTTTCGTAAAACCGCGTGAAGGAGGCGCATAGACCCAATGCTGCGCAGTGGTAAAGTGGTTGCCGCCGAGAACGGCGTGCTGGAGATATGCTTTGAACGGCCCGAAGCCTGCGCCAATTGCGGGCAGTGCGGCGGGCAGAAAGCGGAAACCTTTGTGAAAATCCCGGGCGACGCGCCGGTGGGCCGGTGGGTGGATGTGGACATGCCGGAAGGCCAGGTGTTGAAAGCCTCCATGCTGGCCTATGTGATGCCGCTGCTGATGCTGCTGGGCGGGCTGGCTCTGGGCAGCGTATTGTTTGAAAAGGAAATTTTGTGGGCAGCAACGGGCATTGTGTGTATGGGCGTCAGTTGGCTGATTCTGCGGTTGGTGGAAAAGAAGATGAAAGCAAAGTCTGTCTGGCAGCCCAAGGTGATCAACGTGTACGGAGAAGAAGAAACGCCGCTGTTCAGATAAAACATATTAATACTGTTAACAATTAACAATCTTGTTGTGAAGGGTAACGGAGCAGGGGCCTGTGCGGCCCCTAAACCCTGCACCAGGGGGATAACTCAGTACCCTGGTGGGGTGCGGGGCAACGCCCCGCCATTCTCCTTCTTTTTACCCTTCGCAACATAGCTGTTATGTATATAAAAAGACACCCGCCGGGCTGATAGGTTCGGCGGGTCTTCATGTTGTTTTTCATCTAAAGCAAAGCAGATTGTTGAATTATTTAGAATAGCCGTCCCAATTGTCCAGCATGTCATAAGGCACGTCGAGGCAGCCGGCGGGGATGAAGCCGCGCACGCGCTGGCCGCCCACGGTGGTTTCGATGTAGTCGAAGCTCCAGCCGCTTTGGTTGGTCACAGTGGTGAGGTAAGTGACCGTGTTGCCCGCGCGGAGATTGGTGATGGTGGTCATGGTGCGCAGGGGGTCGTCGGTGAGGGTGGCGGCGGAAGCGAGGCGGCAGGCGGATCTGTCGAAGAACAGTTGGTCGTTCATATCAACCCTGCCCCTGATCTGGGAGCCGTTCACATAGCCCACGCGCACGCTGCCCGCGTTGGTTTCATAGAACACCAGCAGCCAGCCGTTTTCCCAGCCCGCGGCCCACACCGCGCCGTTGGTGTTCACCATGGCCTTGCCATTGGCTCCGCGCCAGGAGGAGGCGGACGGAGCGGAATAAACGTCCAGCTTCTGGTTGGCGGAAATCGTCAGATAGCGGAAGCCCGTCAGCTTCAAAGAACTGTCCGGAGGCGTGAAGTCCCGCCAGGATCTGAGGGAAGAGCCGGCAGGCTTGCGATAAGGCCAGCCAACAGCGTCCATTTGGCTGATCACGGATTTGATGGTGTAATAGTTTTTCCATTCCAGGTCGGTGGCGGCGGCGACCGCCTGCTCCTTTGACACCTTCCACACCGCCTGATACCAGGGCTGGGCGTTGAACCAGTTGTAGAACTTTCCGCCAGCCTGGAAGGGATAGCCGTGCCGGGCGAAGATTTCATTGAACATAAAGCTCAGGGATTCCCTGTCCCAGTCCCACAGCTCGGACTGGGTGATCAGCCGGGTGTCGCTGTCCAGCAGGTACTGGTGATCGGCCAGCACGCCCATGGGAAGCGACAGCATCAGCAGGCAGGCAATACACAGGCAGGTTATGATTCTTTTCATGTACTGTTTCCTCCTTGAATACGCGGTTGGGCGCTGTTGGCCGACGCATGATGACCAAGCCCATTCGTCAGCCGGCGTCAAAGCAATACTGATGACAGCAACAGTATATCACAGATATCGGCATTCGTCACCTGATTTTTCCGCTGAAAACAAACAAACGGTTACACATGTTTCCATATTTATGGGTGTTTTTTCGTTCGTTTGCTTGACAATATACATTCATTCGCCGTATAATATCAAGAGAAGCAGCGGAACAGTTCTTTCATTCCGCTCATAAAAAGAGGAGGAGTTTCCCATGGCTATTAAATTGACCATCGACGGCAACGGTGCTGTCAGCCATGTCGCGTATGCTTTCAGCGACGTAGCCGCCATCTACCCCATCACGCCGTCCTCCACCATGGCCGAGTACATCGACGAATGGGCCGCCCAGGGCCGCAAGAATCTGTTTGGTCAGCAAGTGCATGTTGCTGAAATGCAGAGTGAAGCCGGCGCTGCCGGCGCTGTGCACGGCTCTCTGGCCGCCGGCGCCCTCACCACCACCTTCACCGCTTCCCAGGGCCTGCTGCTGATGATCCCCAATATGTACAAGATCAGCGGTGAGCTGCTGCCCGGCGTGTTCCATGTGTCCGCCCGCGCTTTGGCCGCCCACGCCCTGAGCATCTTCGGCGACCACAGCGACGTGATGGCCTGCCGCCAGACCGGTTTCGCCATGCTGGCCTCCGGCTCCGTCCAGGAAGCCCACGACATGGCCCTGGTGGCCCACCTGAGCGCCATCAAGGGAAGCGTTCCCTTCCTGCACTTCTTCGACGGCTTCCGCACCAGCCATGAGATCCAGAAGATCGACGCCTGCGAGCTGGACGAGATCGCCAAGCTGGTGGACTGGGACAAGATCGCCGAGTTCCGCGGCCGCGCCCTGAACCCCGAACATCCCCATCAGGCCGGCACCGCCCAGAACCCCGACATCTACTTCCAGAACCGCGAAGCTGCCAACAAGTACTACGAAGCCATCCCCGCCATCGTGGAAGCCTACATGAAGAAGGTTGCCAAGCTGACGGGCCGCAGCTACAAGCTGTTTGATTACTACGGCGCTCCCGATGCCGAAGAAGTGATCGTGGCCATGGGCTCCGGCTGCGAAGCCATCCACGAAACCATCGACGCGCTGCTCAAGAAGCACAAGAAGGTCGGCGTGGTGAAGGTGCATCTGTACCGTCCCTTCTCCGCCAAGCACTTCCTGGCCGCGCTGCCTGAGACCGTGAAGAAGGTCGCGGTGCTGGACCGTACCAAGGAGCCCGGCTCCCTGGGCGAGCCCCTGTTCGAAGACGTGGTGGCCGTGCTGGCCGAGAACGGCCGCAAGGACATCCAGGTTGTCGGCGGCCGCTACGGCCTGGGCAGCAAGGAATTCAACCCCACCATGGTCAAGGCTGTGTACGACAACCTGGCCAAGGCCGCGCCCAAGAATCACTTCACCGTGGGCATCAACGACGACGTGACCAAGACCAGCCTCAAGCTGGGCAAGCAGTTCAACGTGGCCCCCGAAGGCACCGTGAGCTGCAAGTTCTACGGCCTGGGCTCTGACGGCACCGTCGGCGCCAACAAGAACTCCATCAAGATCATCGGCGACCATACCGATAAATACGCGCAGGCTTACTTCGCCTACGACTCCAAGAAGTCCGGCGGCCTGACCGTCAGCCATCTGCGCTTCGGCGACGTGCCCATCCGCAGCACCTACCTGATCGACGCGGCTGACTTCATCGCCTGCCACAACCCCGCTTACGTGACCATGTACGACATGGTGTCCTCCCTCAAAGACGGCGGCACTTTCCTGCTCAACTCCCAGTGGGAGCCCAAGGAAATGGACAAGCACCTGCCCGCTACCATGAAGCAGCTGCTGGCCAAGAAGCACGCCAAGTTCTACACCATCAACGCCATCGAGCTGGCTGCGAAGGTGGGCATGGGCGGACGCATCAACACCATCATGCAGGCCGCGTTCTTCAAGCTGGCCAACATCATCCCCTACGCCGACGCTGACCAGTACATGAAGGCCTATGCCAAGAAGACCTACGGCAAGAAGGGCGACGCCGTCGTCCAGAAGAACTGGGACGCCATCGACATCGCCATCTCCGGCCTGAAGGAAGTTCCCGTTCCCGAAGCATGGGCCACCGCCACCACCGGCGCGGTTCCCGTCAAAGTGGAAGCCAGCGAATACTTTGACACCCTCATCCGTCCCATCCTGGCCCAGGAAGGCGACCAGCTGCCCGTCAGCGCGTTCGACCCCCGCGGCTTCGTGGAGACCGGCACCACCAAGTACGAAAAGCGCGGCATCGCCGTCAAAGTGCCTGAGTGGATTCCCGAAAACTGCATCCAGTGCGGCCAGTGCTCGCTGGTTTGCCCCCACGCCTGCATCCGTCCCGTGCTGGTGAAGGAAGGCGCCAAGAAGCCCAAGGACTTCGTGGTGGCCCCCAAGACCATCGGCAAGGAACTGGCCGGCTATCAGTACCGTATGCAGGTCAGCCCCCTGGACTGCACCGGCTGCGGCAACTGCGTGGAAGTGTGCCCCGCCAAGACCAAGGCTTTGGAAATGAAGCCCCTGGACGAACAGCGCAAGGAAGAAAAGAACTGGGAGTTCGCTATGAAGCTGCCGAAGCCCGAGGTGCAGATCAATCCTGCCACCGTCAAGGGCAGCCAGTTCCTGCAGCCCCTGTTTGAGTTCTCCGGCGCGTGCGCGGGCTGCGGCGAGACTCCGTATGTGAAGCTCGTTACCCAGCTGTTCGGCGACCGCATGATCGTCGCCAACGCCACCGGCTGCTCCTCCATCTACGGCGGCTCCGCTCCCACCTGCCCCTACACCGTCAACGAAGAAGGCCACGGCCCCGCCTGGGCGAACAGCCTGTTCGAAGACAACGCCGAGTTCGGCTTCGGCATGAACCTGGCCACCGCCCAGCGCCGCGCCAAGCTGGCCGAAAACATCAAGGCCCTCATGGAAAAGGCCCCCGACTGGAAGGAAATCCAGGAAGCCGGTCAGGAATGGCTGGACAACATGGAAGACGCCGAAGGCTCCAAGGCCGCTGCTAAGAAAGTCATCGCCTGCGTGGAAGGCTGCAAGGACTGCGGCTGCGAATGCGACCCGCTGTGCAAAGCCATCTACGATGCCAAGGATATGCTGGTCAAGAAGTCCATCTGGATCTTCGGCGGCGACGGCTGGGCCTATGACATCGGCTACGGCGGCGTGGATCACGTGCTGGCCCAGAACCAGGATGTCAACGTCCTCGTGCTCGATACCGAAGTGTACTCCAACACCGGCGGACAGGCCTCCAAGTCCACCCCCACCGGCTCCGTGGCGAAGTTCGCCGCCGCCGGCAAGCGCACCAAGAAGAAGGACCTGGGCATGATGGCCATGAGCTATGGCTACGTGTACGTTGCTACCGTCGCCATGAGCGCCAACCCCGCCCAGCTGATCAAGGCCATGATCGAGGCCGAGAAGTATCACGGCCCGTCCCTGATCATCGCTTACGCGCCCTGCATCAACCACGGCATCAACATGAGCAAGGCGCAGGCCGAGATCCGCAAGGCGGTTGCCGCCGGCTACTGGCCGCTGTACCGCTACAATCCCGATCTGGATCAGCCTCTCACCATCGACAGCAAGGATCCCACCGAAAGCTATCAGGACTTCATCCGCGGCGAAACCCGTTACCAGACGCTGCTGAAGATGTTCCCCGATGCCGCCGAGAAGCTCTTTGCCCAGAACGAAGAGGACGCCAAGGTCCGTCTTGCCAACTACAAGCGGATGGCCGGCGTGTAATCCACGGTCTGGAATCATCCCATCATAAACCCGGGGCTGCCATGCAAAAGCATGGCAGCCCCTTTTTCTGTTGAATGATTGATTTACTTTAGCAGCCTTTCCGCGTTCCCGCCCAGGATGGCGCGCATGTCAGTTTCCGGCAGCGGCAGAGCGCGGATTTTTTGCAGGGTTGCGGTTTGGTCGCCCCAAGGGGAATCGGTGCCGAACAGGATGTGATCCGCGCCGAAGAGGGAAATGAGGCGCAGGAACTGTTCTTCTTCCAGCATGGCAAGATCGTCTTCCGATGTATAATAACCGTCGCCGTTGGAGGTCATGCTGCCCAAGGCAAAGGAGGTATCCAGGTATACACCTGTACCGGGAAGCAGCTTTTCCACCTCGTCCCAGCAGCGCCAGCCGCCCATATGGGCCAGTACCAGGCGCACATCCGGGGCCTGTTCCCTTGCCCGGAGGATTTTCTCCGGGGTGGACTGTTCTGCCCCGGGCAGGCCCACGTCCAGGCCCGCGTGGGTCACCGCCAGCATCCCCAATGCGGATGCTTTTTTCAGTATGCGGATATACCGCGAGTCGTCGAAGTCCACCCCCTGATAGGGCGGATGCACCTTCACGCCCCGCACCCCCGCCGCGCAGAGCCGCTCCATTTCCTGTTCCCAATCGGGAAAGTCCGGGTGCATCCCGCCCAGGGAATACACGCCGGTCTCGTCCGCACGGGCGTTGAGCGCAATGGCGCTGTCGTTGATGTGCGGCACCTGCTTCGGACTGGTCGCCACGGGCAGCACCACCGAAATATCAATGCCCGCAGCCGCCATGGATGCCCGCAGGCCGTTCACCGTGCTGTCGGTAAAAGGCCGTGTGTGGGACGCGGCCTGCAATTTGCCGATCGCCGCCGGAGCGATGGCGTCCGGGAAGGTGTGGGTATGGAAATCAATGATCATCGATCTTTTTCTCCGTGCAATCATTGCGCTTGTTGATGCGGAGGACAGGGTTCATTGGGGTTCGGCATTGATGATGCTGCCAAAATGACCTTTCAGGAAATGCCTGTATTCCGGATGATCGGCAGCGCCCGCGTATTCTTCCCTGATCGTCCTGATGCTCCATTCCCTCATTTTATCCGGCATGCTTTCATATCGGACAATACTGATCAGGCCGTTTTTTTCCGCCTGAAGAATGGCGTCATAAGCATCCGGCACAAACTCCGCGCCTGTAACGTGAACCGGCTCTCTGCTTACGGCAGCATCCGGAATGTGGAGATCAAAGTCGGAAACAGGAATGCTTTCCGCCTGGTAGATATACCCTGATACGCCCTGATAGGTGCTTTCAAGCGCGTTCGGATAGAATTCTATCAGGCGCTGCGTTCCATCCGGGTTAAAACCGTAGGGGCCCCATTTCTGCCATGCGCCCGCATAGGAAAAGCCGGTTTCCCTGCAATACTTTTCAATGGCGTTGCTTAAATACACCAGGACATTTTCGCGTTTCTTCGAGAAATAAATCAGCGGCACGCCGTGATTTGATATTCTTGGTTCCAGTTCCTGAATGCCGCCGATCGGCGAAGCATGAAAAAACATAGGCCGCTCCTCTCATGCATTTGGTTTACGGTTTATTGTTTCATCCTCGCAATCAGCTTGCTTCCTTCGTCCTTCAGCCATTTCCGGTGAGCCTTGTAATTCGGATCAATCTTTTCCACTTCCGCCCAGAAGCGGGGAGAATGGTTCATTTCCTTCCGGTGGCACAGCTCGTGCACCACCACGTAGTCCAGCACTTCGGGCGGGCAGAGCATCAGCAGGCAGTTGAAGTTCAGATTTCCCTGGCTGGAGCAGCTGCCCCATTTGCTTTTCTGGTTGCGGATGGTGATGCGGCCATAGGTCACGCCGATCAGCCGCGAAAAATAACGGGCTCTTTGCGGGATATATGCCAGAGCCTTATTCGCCAGGGCCCTGATTTCGGTATCGGTCAGCGGCGGGAGTTTGGAGATTTCCTCTTCCCTGCGGTTCACCATACCCAGATGCTTTTCCATCCAGGCTTGGTGCTGTTGAAGAAAATGGTCAATCTGCGCCTGGGGCATGTTCCGGGGCGCGCGAATCTCCACGGCGTTGGGCCCGGTAATGCGCATGGAAATGGTTTTGCGGCTGCTGCGGATGATCTGAATCTGAGTGTTTTTCTCCATGATTTTCCTTTCTCCAGTGAAAATAACAACCACAGTATACCATAAAAGCCGTTCTTTGCAAGAGGGCATATTCGCCCCGCATCCCTCATAGGATAACGCGAGGACAAAGTGAAGGAGTGTGCGGGCATGAAAAAGCGAAACTGGAAACTGAACATACGGCGCGTGGACGTGGAACGGATGCTGATCCTGTGCGCTTCGGCGCTGGTGGTAGCCCTGGCGCTGCGGCAGGATGACACCGTGCCCACGCGGCAGGCGCAGGACATGGAAAAAATCCCCGTGTTATCGGACAGCACCCTGCTGACCGCCGCCGACACCCAGCCCACGGTGGTGTATTATCAGGATGGGGAAGGCTATCTGGTGCCGGTCACGCGGCAGATTGACAAAACCGACGGCATCGCCAAGGCGACGCTGAACCTGATGGTGCAGAGCAGCGCCAACGACCTGGCCGCGGCACGCCTGGGCCTGAAAACCACGGTCCCGGAGGGGACGAAGTTTGACCTGGATATTGCGGACGGCAAAGCGCGGGTGGACTTGTCCAAGGAAGCGCTGAACTGCCAGAACGCCGAGCAGGAAACGCTGATGGTACAGTCCGTGGCCCAGGCGCTGTGCGAGTTTGATTCGGTAGACGAAGTGTCCTTCCTCTTTGACGGGCAGAAGCGCAGCAAGCTCACCTGGGGCACCGACGTGAGCGGCGTGTTCAACGGGGACAATCTGAACCTGGAAAGCGTGGAAACCATGGCGGGCGCGAACAGCGTGCAGCTGTATTTTCCCTCCTCCACGGGCCGGATGCTGGTGCCCGTCACCCGCACGGTGTTTTCCGACGCCGACGTGACCACCGCCGTTCTGGAACTGATCAAGGGCCCCAAGAAGGACAGCGGCCTGAACGCGCCCCTGCCGGATGACTGTGGCTTGCTGGGCGTGACCATGAAGGACGGCGTGGTGACCATCAATTTCACCAAGGAGTTTGTGGAGGCCGCAAAGGGTGAAAACGGCATCCAGGCGCTGCGGGCTGTCATGTTCACCGCCGCTCAGTTCCCGGGGGTGAAGCAGGTCAAAATCGCCGTGGAGGGCGAGCCTTACCAGCCCCCGGAAGCCGCCCAGACCACCTTCCTCAACCAGGATACCGAGATCATGACCTATTATCCCGGCGTGATTGAGATGGATTGATACGATTCTCATCCGTGTTGCAAAGGGTAAAAGCAAAAGAGAACGGCGGGGCGTTGCCCCGCACCCCACCAGGGCGGTGACCGCCCTGGACCCGCAATAGCGGATGCTGCTTGATAGAGAACACAATCTTGGTTCCCGCTGTTGCGTGGAGGAACACGGACGATTAGTTTGACGCCGTTATGCTTCTGGCCCGGCGGACGAACCGCCGATGACCGCCAGTGGCGGAAATTTCATCGGCGGTGAGATCAGGCGAAACGAGCAATGTCCGCTGTGCGGACT
>CADBCX010000017.1 GCA_902793245.1 uncultured Eubacteriales bacterium
TGTTGCCGCTGGGCCAGGACTTGAAATTGTCGTTGCTGCCCGCCAGGTTCGGAATCATCTGCCACCAGTTGCGGAACTCGCTTTTCGGATGTTCCAGCGTGATCAGATACTTGTACCGGGGACGTGACGCCACCTGCTTGAGCCAGAGGTTCACATTGTCCGCGGCAATGCCTGCGATGAGAATCGCCGCGCCGACAGCAATCAGCTTATCCGGATTGGCGTCATCCACCAGCCGGATCATCACAAACGGCACCCATCCGTACAGAACCGCCCAGAACAGCCAGCTGAGCACGGACAGCGCGGCGGAGGACTCTCCGGCTGTGTAGCCGAACAGGGCGCGGACGGCCTTGCCGTTATAGCTGTTGGAATAGTAGACCGCCATGAACCAGCCAAGGATCAGCAGCGTCCAGGCCAGCAGGCGATAGCCGTCGCCCTTCTTTTTCAGGCCCGCATACAGGCAGGCTCCCGCCGCCGGATACAGGCAATAGGAGAAGTAAGAGCCGTAGGTGGCGAAGAATGTCCCCAAATCGGTCTTGTTTGCCAGCGCGGCATTGATGTCAAAGTCCTTGAAAGAACCGATGACAATCCCCAATACGCAGGCCGCGATGACCGACCAGAAGCAGGCCGTCGGCACCGACATGATGGTTTTCCTGTTCATTGTAAATGACCTCCAAAATGTATTGATGGCATGTTGCATGCGTTTCACAGGATGCTTGATTTTGCCCGTCTGTCCCTGCTGCTGATCCGGCAATCCTCCGCTTTCTCTTTCTATCACGGGCCAAGCTTCATTTATTACGGTAAAGGGGACGGAAGGAGGCCGCAAAGAAATGTGCGAAATCATGAAAAAATAGAGTGAATGAGGAAAAGATCGAATTGGCAAAACGCGCAATTCAGCGTGGGAAACTGTCATTGGCTGATATTGCCGGAACAATCGGCCATCCTCTGGCCTTCATCGAAGAACTGGCAAGGGCCAAATCAGCTTAATACTGCTTGAACCGGCAGGAGTAGAACCGCCCCTGCCGGTTTTCTTTTTCGTCCTTATCAAAGCTGGGAGCAGGTCACGGCTCACCTATCACTAAAACCATTAAAACAGTAAAAACATCTGGCATAATACTCTTCCTCCCTTTTCTATTCATTTAAAAATTATTATACTTATCCTGGTTAACGATGTCCACAAAGAAATTGTTAATTTTTTCTATAATAGTTATCAATTTGTAGCTTTTTATGTAACTTTTCAGGAAGCCGGTCTAATGACGTTAATGATCACCAAACGGAAGCCGCGACAGGGCTGCCTTCTACACAGCCATTTGATAATCCACATTTTGGATGTGCCGCTTGACTTTACTCAGGTCTTCAAAGCGGGTGAAATAAGGTTCTGAACGTTCCCGGATAATAATACCCTCTTCATACTTGAGCAGGGAAAGCTGTGAAGGAGTGATTAAGGGAGCCCCCAGGGGATTATTACCGCAAAGCTGGCTCAGTTTTGTTCGGAATGTTTCATCCTTTGCAATATTCAAAGCGATCCAGGTCGAACAATTTGCCGCAATGGTTTCCGCCGCCTGCTCGTATGGAGCAGCTCGTTTCCGCCATTATGGTGTTTATGCTGATCCTGTTCGGTTTGCAGCTCATGTTTACCGGAAAGACATAGATGAATACCAAAAAGAGGCTGTCTCTTTTCGTCAGTTTGTTCTGACGTATTGAGACAGCCCCTTTTTATTGTATCAAGTTATCAGCCCCAGGGATTCTCGGTGGGGTAGGGCAGGCACTTGGGCTGGTTCCAGGCGATATCCTTCACGCCCAGGAACTTGAACACCTCGAACAGAGCCTTGCCGAAGTGACCGAAGGCCACCGCGCCATGGTGCGGATAGCGCTTCTGGATCAGCACGTGGCGGTAGAAGCGGCCCATTTCCTTGATGGCGAACACGCCGATGCCGCCGAAGGAGGTGGTGGCCACGGGCAGCACTTCGCCCTCAGCGATGTAGGAGCGCAGGTCGCCGTTGCTGTCGCACTGGAGGCGGTAGAAGGTGATTTCGCCGGGGGCGATGTCGCCTTCCAGGGTGCCGCGGGTGAAGTCCGGGTCGCTGCCGGCGGGCTCCAGCAGGCGGTGCTGGATCAGCTGGTATTTCACAGCGCGGTCGGCGCACATCTTGCAGGAGGGGGTGTTGCCGCAGTGGAAGCCCATGAAGGTGTCGGTGAGGGCATAGTCGAACTTGCCCTTGATCTGGCTCTCCCACATGGAGGCGGGCACGGAGTTGTTGATGTCCAGCAGGGTGACGGCGTCGGCGGACACGCACGCGCCGATGTATTCGGAGAGCGCGCCGTAGATGTCCACTTCGCAGGCCACCGGGATGCCCCGGGAAGCCAGGCGGCTGTTCACGTAGCAGGGCTCAAAGCCGAACTGCTCCGGGAACGCGGGCCAGCACTTGTCGGCGAACGCAACGTACTTGCGGGCGCCCTTGTGCTGCTCGGCCCAATCCAGCAGGGTCAGTTCAAACTGGGCCATGCGCTCCAGCATGTCGGGGAAGTACTTGCCTTCGCCCATTTCCTTGGCCATGTCTTCACACACTTCGGGGATGCGCTTGTCGCCCGCGTGGGCCTTGTAGGAAACCAGCAGGTCGAGCTCGCTGTTCTCTTCGATTTCGATGCCCAGCTCATACAGGCCCTTGATGGGGGCGTTGCAGGCGAAGAAGTCCTGGGGACGGGGGCCAAAGGTGATGATCTTGAGGTTCTGCACGCCGATGATGGCGCGGGCCACGGGCACGAAGTCCGCGATCATCTTGGCGATGTCGTCCGCGGTGCCCACGGGATACTCGGGGATGTAGCCCTTCAGGTGGCGCATGCCCAGGTTGTAGGAGCAGTTCAGCATGCCGCAGTAGGCGTCGCCGCGGCCGTTGATCAGGTCACCGTCGCCTTCGGCAGCCGCCACGAACATGCAGGGGCCGTCAAAGTTCTTGGCAATCAGGGTTTCGGGGGTCTCGGGGCCGAAGTTGCCCAGGAACACCACCAGCGCGTTGCATTCCGCGGCCTTCACGTCGGCGACGGCTTTGAGCATGTCGGCTTCGTTTTCCACGGTCACGGGGCACTCGTACAGCTCGCCCTTGTAAGCCTTCTTGATGGCTTCGCGGCGGGCAATGCTCAGGCCGATGGGGAAGCAGTC
Source organism: uncultured Eubacteriales bacterium (assembly GCA_902793245.1). Classification (GTDB taxonomy): domain Bacteria; phylum Bacillota; class Clostridia; order Christensenellales; family Aristaeellaceae; genus RUG563. Next base: position 3,158 of record CADBCX010000017.1, read on the forward strand.
ACGGGATACGGCGACGATGCCGAGCTTTACTTCGGGAATGTTGCAGGCCATAGTAATCTCCTCCATTTCAATGTATAAAAAGTTTTAACAACAGAAAGGCACATCGGCGGCGATGTCGATGTTTTCGCCTTTCAATCCAATGTAAGCGCCCTGGGCGGCTTCGCTGGATTCGGGATGGGCCAGCAGCCACTTGTTCCGCGCCCAGAGGGATTTGTCCAATACATTCTTTCCGGTGCCGGGGCGGTAGTCGGTGTTAGTGTTGAGGGGCAGGCCCACCAGCACGCGGAAGCCCTTGGCGGGGTCGGCGTGGCAGGGAGCATAGTGCAGGGTGGTGGCGTACACTTCCACCATCACGCCCTTGGGAACGAAGAACGCCTTGGCCTTGGCGGTGTCCAGCACGTCGTCCACGATGTCGTCCATCTTCGCCAGGAGCAGGATGAAGTCTTCGGTGCCCAAGTTGAACTCACTGTCCCGGTGATATTCCAGGCAGTTCAGCTTCGTGTTGTGGCCGTTGCAGCAGCCCAGCTGGAAGGGCATGCCGCCGAATAGCGCTTCGCCTACCGCTTCGGCGTTGTCCGCCGCGTGCAGGGTGTCCACCTTGGGGAAGTACACCACGCCGTCGGGGCAGGGAGTGGTTTCTTCCAGGGCTTTCAGGATGCCCTTCACGTCATAGCCTTCCACAATGCGGCCATAGGGAGCGAAGCTGGGGTCGGATACAGGAACGATTTTCATGATTACCTCCAAATAAGCATAGAGAGTGCAGCGTTCAGCGTACAGAGTTCAGATCATCATGTCCGATCAAAAAGATGGCTTACACGATTCAATCTGTACTCTGCACCCTGTACTCTGATAACTGATTCACAGGTTTGCCAGCGTATGGAACTCGTTCTTCAAGTCCAGATAAATCTTCTGATACAGGTCGAAGTAGGGTTCATAAGCCGCATCGGGCAGGAGGGGTTCGCTCTCCTTGAGCAGCTCGGCGCAGGCGGAGGGCACGTCCTTATAGATGCCCGCGCCGACGCCCGCCAGGATGGCAGCGCCCAGGGCGGGGCCTTCGGTGTTCTGCAGGGTGCTGACGGGCATGTTGTACATATCCGCCATCATCTGCCGCCAGAAGGGGGATTTCGCGCCGCCGCCGCAGGCCAGCATGGCGCTGGGGGCCACGTGCATGCCGCGCAGCACGTTCAGGTTATGCCACTGGGAGTACATCACGCCCTCCATCACGGCCCGCACAATATCCTTCTTGGTGTGCATGGCGGAGAGGCCGAACAGCACGCCGCGGCTTTCGGGGTCGAGGATGGGGGAGCGCTCGCCCATCAGGTAGGGCAGGTAAATCAGCCGGTTCGCGCCGATGGGGCTGCGGGCGGCTTCCTGGTTCATGAGCACGTAAGAGTCGGTGCCCATTTCCTTGGCGACCTCGATTTCCGCCTGGAAGAACTGGTCCCGGCACCACTTGAGGCTGAGGCCCGCGGCCAGGCCCACGCCCATGACCACATACGCCCCCGGCACGGCGGCGCAGAAGGTGTGCACCCGGCCCGCGGGGTCGATCTGGACGGAATCGGAATGGGCGAAGATCACGCCGCTGGTGCCGATGGTGGTGAAGGCTTTACCTTCCCGCACCACGCCGGTGCCGATGGCGGCGGCCATGTTGTCGCCCGCGCCGGCGGCCACAGGCATGCCAACGGGCAGGCCGGTCAGCTTAGACGCTTCCTCGGTGATGCGGCCCGCCACTTCGCAGCTTTCCACCAGAGGCGGCAGCATGTCCATGGGGATGCCGGTCTTTTCACAGATTTCCTTGCTCCAGCAGCGATGCGGCACGTCCAGCAGGTTGGTGCCGGAAGCGTCGCTGATATCCATATGGTATTCGCCGGTGAGCTTTAAACGCACATAATCCTTGGGCAGCTGGATATGCCGGGCCTTGGCCCATATTTCCGGCAGATGCTCCCGCACCCACAGCACCTTGCCCGCGGTGAAGCCGGTCAGCGCGGGGTTGGCGGCGATCTGAATCAGCCGTTCGCGCCCGCCCACCAGACGGGTAAACTCGTCGCAGCTTTCAATCGTGCGGTTGTCGCACCAGATGATGGAGCGGCCCAGGGCGTTGCCGTTGTCGTCGGTCAGCACCAGGCCGTGCATCTGGCCGGACAGGGAAAGGCCCGCGATATCGCCGGGGTTCACGCCGCTTTTGGCAATGACCGCCTGAATGGTGTGCAGCGCCGCCTGCCACCAGTCCTCCGGCTCCTGCTCCGCCCAGCCGTTCTGGGGCTGGTAAAGCGGATACTCCTCCAGCGCGGAAGCGACCTCTTTGCCGTGAATGTCAAACAGCACGGTTTTGGTCCCCGAAGTACCCAAGTCTACGCCAATCAGATATTGCAAATTCATCCTTCTCCCTTCGTAAAAAATATGGGGAACGATTTGCTTCTATTGTAGACGAAAAACACAAAAAATGCAAGGAATTTACATAACATTTTCTGCGTTCTTTCCAACAAAATTTGCGCTCTCGGGATTTTCGCTTGACGGAGCGGGGGAACATGATATAATTTTGATGGATCAAAACCGGAAAGGAAGAAACCGCCATGCCTGCTTTTCATCAAATGACATTGACTGAACTGGTTCGCCCGGAGGGGTTTGACTGCGCCTGCGGCAAGCATCACGCCTGTCCCATGGATTATTTGAAGATCGGGCCGGGGGCCATTCAGGAAACGGCCGCCATGGTAAAGGCTATGGGCTCTGAAAAGCCCTTCATCGTCTGCGACCAAAACACCTATGAAGCCGCCGGGAAGCGGGTGGACGCGCTGCTGGCGGAGGCGGGCATCCCCCACGAACTGTACATCATCCCCTGCGCCGGACAGAAGATCGCCCCGGCGGAATGGGAAGTGGGCAGCGTGATCATGCACTACGACCCATCCTGCGACCTGATTTTGGGCGTGGGCAGCGGCGTGGTGAACGACATCTGCAAGGTGGTTGGCAACGCCCTGGGTAAAAAGAGCGCCATCATCGGCACCGCGCCCTCCATGGACGGGTTCGCCTCCAACTCCTCCGCCATGGAAATCAACCATGTGAAAATGACGCTGTTCAACCGCGCGCCCCGGGGCATCCTGCTGGACACCGATATTCTGGCGCAGGCCCCCATGCGGATGCTGTGGGCGGGCTTGGGCGACATGGCGGCGAAATACATCGCCCTGTGCGAGTGGCGCATGAGCAACATCGTCACCGGCGAATACTACTGCGAGGACGTGGCGGCGCTCATGCGGGCGGCGCTGAAAAAGGTGGTAGACGCGGCAGCGGGCATTCCCGACCGCGACCCGCAGGCCATCCAGGCCATCGCCGAAGGACTGATCATTTCCGGCATCGCCATGGCCTACGCGGAGATTTCCCGGCCCGCCTCCGGAACCGAGCATTACTTCTCCCATATGTGGGAGATGATGGCGCTGGAACGGAACCAGCCCTACGACCTCCACGGCATCCAGGTGGGCATCGGCACGGTGCTGATGATGAAGCTGTACCGGAAGTTCCGGGAGATTCAGCCCAGCCGTCAGCAGGCGGAAGCCTACTGGGCCGCTATGACCCCCGAAAAGTGGGAAGCGCAGATTCGCCGCATTTTCGGCAAGACCGCGCCGGAGATCATCGAGATGGAGCGCAAGGGCAAAAAGAACGATCCCGCCGCCCACGAAGAACGCCTGAACCGCATCATCGAACATTGGGACGGCATCCTGGCCGCGGTGAACGAGGAGCTGCCGGATGAAGCAAAGCTCCGCGCGCTGCTGGAAAACACCGGCATGCCCGTGAAGCCTTCCCAGATCGGCATTGACCTGGACGACACCGTGAACGCCTTCGTCGGCGCACGGGATGCCCGGATGAAATACATGTCCTGCTCCGTGCTGTGGGATTTGGGCCTGACCGATGAGTTTGCGGATTATCTGCGCCAAGTGGCGGAAGAATAACGAAAATGTGGGGGAAATCGCTCTTTGGAGGCCAAAGAGCGGTTTCCCCCACACCCCTTTCCGAGAAAGCCATAAGGGGAACGATCTATAAATGACAAGCGAAATGAAGATCATCGCGCATATTTACAATGAGTATGAAACCAAATTCGGCGTTCCCCGGCAGAGCGGGCTGGTGACGGCGGCGGTGTCCCGCATTGTGTTTGCGCCGGAGTACCGGAACCCGGACGCGCTGCGGGGGCTGGAGGATTTTTCCCACCTGTGGCTGATCTGGGAGTTTTCGGAAGCCAAGCGGGAGAATTGGTCGCCCACGGTGCGCCCGCCGCGCTTAGGCGGCAACACCCGCATGGGCGTGTTTGCCACGCGCTCGCCCTTCCGCCCCAATCCCATCGGCTTGAGCTGCGTGAAGATCGAACGCATCGAACCGCAAACCGCTGACGGCCCGGTGATCGTCGTGTCCGGGGCCGACCTGATGAACGGCACGCCCATCTATGACATCAAGCCTTACCTGCCTTACGCCGACTGCCATCCCGAAGCGAAGGGCGGCTTTGCCGAGGCGGTACAAAGGAAGCGGTTGGACGTGGACTGCCCGCTCGAACTGCTGGCCCGAATCCCCGAGCCCCACCGCGCCGCCGTGCTGGAGATCCTGGCCCAGGATCCCCGGCCGTCCTACCAGCACGACCCGGAAAGGGTGTACGGCATGGCCTACGCGGGCATGGACGTTCGTTTTCGCGTGGACGGGGAACGTTTGACCGTGACGGAAATCAAGCGCGGCGATTGATCTTTTTAATGATTATGCCCTTCAGCTGGCCCAGGCTTTCGCGGAACAGGGGATGGCGGCCGTAAACCAGGAAGAAAACGGCGTTCGGCACGGCAAAGCTGACGCAGGCATTCAGCGCCAGGGTCAGCCACGGGCCCGTATGGAAACAGCCGCACAGGAATCCGGACAGGGCGCAGGCCAGGAGTCCCGTGGCGCCGACGCCGCAGAACAGCCCCGCATATTCCCGAAGCGCCTTTCGAGGAAACACTTCCTGAAACAGGTTCCGCAGCAGCCAGGGCACCTGCACCAGCGCAATGGAAACGACGGATGAAACCAGCACGCCGTACAGCCCCAGCCAGCGCACCGATGCCAGATTCAGCGCCAGGTTCACCGCCGCCCCGGCCAGGGGCCGCCAGCGGTCCTTCCGCCAGATGCCCGCGGCGTCCTTGAACATGCCCAGCAGCTTATCGACGCCCATGCAGTAAAAGAATACCGAAAAGCAAACCGCGCCCTGAGCGTCCAGCATGTTGTCCGCGCCCATCCACAGGCGCATGAAGGGCTGGAACAGGCACAGCAGCATGGACGCGGCAACCGCCAGTATCCAATGATACAGCAGGCTGAGCTTTTTCAGATCGTGATAATTCTTCTCCGCGCTTTCTGTCACCAGGCTGTTTCCGATCCCGGCGATACAAGCCCCGATCACCACCTCCAGCAGCGTGCGCAGCGCAGTGACGACGTAATTGTAATTCTGGTACACCGCCAGCGCGGTCAGGCCCAGGAAGGCGGAAATCACCAGCGTGTCGGCGGCGTTGAAAACGACGTAAGCGACTTTGGCGGTAAAGCGGTCGCGCACCAGGCGGATGATGGCGCGCACCCGTTCCCCGGGCAGATTTCCCCGGGGCGTATACTGCGGGAACATGCGCGACACTTTCCGCGCGGTGAGCAGATTGATGGAGATTTGCTTCACCAGCTGGATGGACAGATACAGGTAATAATTCCGGAACAGCACCAGCGCCAGGATTTTCAGCGTGTATTCCGCCAGGTAAACCGCCAGCCCGATTTTGCCGCTTACGTCGTTGCGCTGGTGGGCGAGGAGCAGGCAGTTTTTATGGGCGAACAGCCAATAGGAAAGCACCGTGCCGCCCAGGTTCATGAAGTAGAGGATGCTCAGGCTCATATCGGGCGGAACGCTGCCCTTGACCAGGGAACCCAGGAAAGGGGCCAGCGCCAATCCCGCGGCGGCGATGAGCAGGCCGATGATCCGGTAAACCGTCCGGTACAGCTTCATGAGGGCGCAGATGGTGTCCGTGTCGTCCTCGGCGATGGGCCTGTACATGCTGAACACCATCACGCTGCCCACGCCCAGCTCCGTCAGGTTCAGCACCGACAGGATGGAACGGAACAGCCCGTTCAGCCCCAGATACTGCACACCGAGAAAATGCAGCATCACGGAACGCATCACAAAAGGAACGGCCATGTTGAATGCTTTTAGCAGGCCGTCGTAGATCATGCTTCTTACGGCGTTTTTCGTTCGCTGTATTTTCATGGGGATGGCGTTCCTTGGATGGAAGTTTCGATGGACAGCCGCCCGCTGACCACGCGGTCAAGGCCGTTCAGGTCGGGCAGGATGCGAATCTCTGTGAAGCTTTTTTTCAGCAGCGCGGCTGCGGGAGCCGCTTCACCGTCGCCCGTCTCCAGGCACAGCCAGCCGCCCGGCAGCAAATGGCGCGGCGCTTCGGCGGCGATGCGGCGGTAGAAGTCCAGCCCGTCCTCGCCCGCAAACAGGGCCAGGGCGGGCTCTTTTTCCACTTCTTCCTGCAAATGCCCCCGGAGCGCATCGGGGATGTAGGGCGGGTTGCTGACGATTACGCTGAATTGCTCGGAGGCAACCGGCGCGAATAAATCTCCTTGCAGGAAGCGGACGTCCGCCTGTAAGGACTGCGCGTTCTCCTGCGCCAAAGACAACGCGGCCTCGCTGATGTCGGTGGCGGTGACGACGGCCCCCGGACACAGCTTCTTGATGGCGATGCCCAGCGCGCCCGTGCCGGTGCAAAGGTCCAGCACCGCGTCGCCGGGGCGGATGTGTCGCAGCGCTTCTTCGCACAGCGCTTCCGTGTCGTTCCGGGGAATCAGGGCGCGGGGGTCGGTCTTGAAGGGGAAGCCCATGAAGCTCTGGCTGCCCAAGATGTATTGCAGCGGTTCCCGCGCTTCCCGTCGGGAAACCATCTGTTTAAATGCCGCCGCTTCCGCCTCCGTCAGCGTCCGGCTCTTGTCCACCAGCATCATCAGCCGGGAGGTTTCCAGCGCTTCCGCCAGCAGGTATTCCGCGTCCAGGCGGGGCTCCGGGATGGCCTGCAATCGCTTCTCCGCGGCGTTTAACGCTTCCAGTACGGTCATAACAATTCCCCTGTAATCAAACCAGGGGCGGCAAAGGCCGTCCCTGGTGATGAATGGTTTTACGCGGTTGCTTCCGTATGCAGGATCACCCATCCCTCGGGCGTGGTTTCGCCTTCGGGCAGGCCGTGGAGGGCGGCGTTCATGGAAGCGATGGCCACCTCCAGCTGTTCGTCGGAGGGCTGCCGGGTGGTGAGGCGCTGCATTTGCAGGCCGGGCCAGCGAACCGCTTTCGTAAAGGGGTTCTCCGCGTGGGCCACGGATTTTAATACTTCATAGCTGATGCCCGCCACGCAGGGCAGCAGAAGGATGCGGCTCAGCACGCGCAGCAGGTAGTGCGCGCCCAGGTCGAATCCCGTCAATTGCAGCACCAGCACGTCGATGACGGAATAGAAGATGATGCTCAGGAAGAAGGTGAGCAGCAGGAAGCTGGTGCCGCAGCGGGGATGCAGGGTGGTGAACTGCTGGGCGTTCTTGGGAGTGAGGGGCAGGTCGTGCTCGTGGCAGTAGACCGTCTTGTGCTCCGAGCCGTGGTACTGGAAGGTCTTTTTCATTTCGGGAATCCGGCCCACGAACGCGATGTAGGCAATCAGCAGCGCGATGCGTACGATGCCGGACACCAGGTTTTTGAGCAGCAGCGTCCCGCCGGTGGGGTTGGGGGGAAACAGCAGGATGATCAGGTTGGGCAGCAGCACGAACAGGCCGATGCTCATCGCCATGGCCATCACGATCGCCACCGCCATGACCACCTTATCCACGTTCTTGCCCAGCTTGGCCGCCAGCCATTTTTCAAACTTGCTGGGTTCCTCCTGGGCGTCCTCGTTGCCGGACATTTTCATGCTGTCCTCCAGCACGCGCATGCCGATGCCCAGCATCTGGACCATGTTCACCGAGCCGCGGATGAAGGGCTTGCCCATCCAGGGATGCTTCTTGCTGGGGGCTTCGTAGTCCTCGCGCTTCACCACGATATCGCCGTTGGGCCGACGCACCGCCACCGCGATGGCGTCGGGGCTTTTCATCATCACGCCGTCCAGCACCGCCTGGCCGCCGATGTCCGCCCGGGGGCAGGCCGTGCCGGTGTTTTCATTCTTTTTCATTGTTATGGACCTCTAACTATATTTTGACACATTTGACCGCAATATGACAAAAGCAGCACCCACCACTTGAGGCGGCACTGCTTTTATTGGGGTCACTGCATACCAAAGCGCTTCTTGAAACGGTCGACGCGGCCGCCGGTATCCACCAGCTTCTGCTTGCCGGTGAAGAAGGGGTGGCACTTCGAGCAGATTTCAACCCTCAGTTCCTTCTTGGTGGAGCCAGTTTCGAAGGTCTCGCCGCACACGCAGCGCACGATGCACTTCTCGTACTTGGGATGGATCTTTTCCTTCATTGATTTTCACCTCTTTTGCCCTTGCAATTAGGATTCATGGGGGGCTGCCCATGAGCCGCAGGAAGTATTATAGCATGAACGGCAGCAGAATGCAAGCGCTTTTTTCCGCTTTTTTCGGCTTTTCGTGCATGTGGAAAAACGATGGAATCTATGATAAAATGAAACTGTTCAGCGGTGGCATAAAAGGCGCTTTAGGGGAGAACGAGAGTACAGAGTGCAGAGTACAGAGTTCAGATTTATATAGTCGGTCAATTCTGAATTCCGCAGCATGTTCACTATATCATCTGTACTCTGTACTCTAAAGCCTCGTGATTGAAAGTGTCCCCAAACCATCGACTGAACAGTTGCGATAAGATATGAAAAAACGTTGATGGAGGAGGAAGAAGATGAGCTATCGTTTTTACGGCTGGGAGACCGCCGACGTGCGGGACGCGAACGGCCTGACGCCCCGGGAGGATTACGACATGCTGGCAAAGCTCTGGAGCGCGGAGACCTGCGCGCCCCGGATGCGCGGGGACTGGAGCCCGGAAAACCGGACGCTGGGCCAGTGCTCCATCACGGCGTTCCTCATGCAGGATATGTTTGGCGGAAAGGTGTACGGCGTGCCGCTGGGGGACGGGAATTTCCACTGCTACAACGTGGTGGGGGACTGTGTGTTCGACTTGACCAGCGAGCAGTTCGGCGGCAGGGTCCTTTCCTATGAAAACAACCCGGAGCAGTTCCGGGAGACGCATTTTGCCAAAGAAGAAAAGCGCCTCCGCTATGAGCTGCTGCGGAAGCGCTTCAAACAGGAATACGCGGTGCTGCTCAAGCACAGCGGGTACAACTGCTGCCAGGCGGTGCTGTGCGCATTCGCGCCGGAAGCGGGGCTGCCGGTGGAAACGCTGCGGAAAATGGGCGCGGCCTTCGGCGTGGGCATGGGCGGCATGGAAGCCACCTGCGGCGCGCTGTGTGCGGCGGAAATGCTGCTGGGCTGCTTCCTTTACCGGGGAACGCCCATCCTGCGTCCGGCCAGAACGCTGCACCAGCGGTTCACGGAAACCTGCGGCGCGTCGATCTGCAAGGATTTGAAGGGCCTGGCCACAGGGCGCGTTCTCTGCGAATGCGACGACTGCGTCAGGAACGCCGTGGAGCTTTCGCTCGGTTTCGTGGGAAGCTGAAATTGTTAGTTTTCCGCTTCCAGCGCGCTGACTGGCAGGAAGCCGCGCATGATCTGGTTGTTGGACAGCACTTCCGTGTAGGCCCAAACGCCGTTGGCGGAGTACATGTATCCCAGGAACAGCACATAGGTTCCGGCGGGAACGGTGGCCACAGCCGACACGGTATGCGCGGGATCGTCCGTCAGGGAAGCGTCAACGGCAAGCCGGCGGGTGTGATAAGCCAGCTTCAGCGCCGGCACGTCGGCGATCCTTGCGCCGAGCGCTTCAGCCCGGATGTAGCCCACCCGGTATCCGCCGTTGCTCATGGGATAGCCGATCATGGCCCAATCGCCGTAACCCGTGTTTTCGATACCGTATACCTGGCAGGTGCCCTCACCCTTGGTTGCCTTGCCCTTGTTGGCGCGGTAATAGTATTCGCCGGGGCCGGAATACACGGGCCAGTTGCCGGTGATGTAGATACTCTTTGCCTCCGGCAGCCATTCGTCGGTCTTTGCGGTGGGAATAGCGGTTATCCAGGGCTGTGCGGTGGGCGGATTCCACGGCGCGGCGGTAATGAGGGGAATGGAAGTGATCCAGGGGGCCGTGGTGGGCTGATACCAGGGAACAGCCGTAATGTACGGAACATAGGTGGGCCAGGGCGCGGCGGTAACGGGTGCGGACGTGGGCCAGGGCACCTGGGTCGGCTGCGGCGGCATGGTGGGCAGGGGCGCCTGCGTGGGCTGAACGGGGGAGTTGCTGTTTTTCAGGTGGATGCTCCACACGAAGCCGCGCATCAGGCCCTGGGAGGTGTTGGCCTCAATGTACGTCCAGGAGGTGCCCATGGTGGCCAGCACGGTCACGGGCGTGTTTTCCGGCAGGCTGCAAATCATTTTGTTGTTGATCACCGGGTCGTCGGTGATGCGGCAGTAATCGTCGGCATAGGCGAGGTAATGGTCGAAATTCAGGGCCGGGATGGCGCCGTCCACATATTTCGCGGTGCTCAGGGCGTCCTTGTGCACATAGCCGATGCGGTAATCGCCGCCGGAGGTCTGGTAGCCCATCATGATCCAGTCGCCTTCCATGCCGTACACGCGGGCTGCGCCGCCGCCGTACATGGCCTTGCCCATGTTGGCGCGGTAATAATGCCGCCCGGGGCCGGAAAACACATCATAACTCCTGCCGAAATTGGCGCTGATATAATAATCCAGGTTCGCCATGGCATGGGCTTGCGGCATGAACGATACGCACAGAACCAGCAGCAGGGTAATACAAATGATACGGCGCTTCATCGAAAAAGCCCCCCTCTCTGTAAAATGCGGGTTTCATTCGTGCTATATTGTACCATCTTTGGCAATGAAGCGCAAGGAGCGCCGAAAAGTTTTACATTGCTTTATTTGAAGCCCTGCCTGCTCCGTTCCGCGCATGGAAAAAGAGATGTGAAAGCTCGGAAACATATTGATTTAATAAGGACTTCGCTGTATAATAATCCAATGGTTTTCTTTTGGTCATGCAGGTCGTTTTGATCGCAGGAAGGTAAAGTTATTAACCGGATTTGAAAGGTTGAACGGCTCCAATGATGGATTATGGGAGGAGTTATGACGTATGAAAGCAGTCAAGGGCTTAGGCAAAACGGTATTGGCGGGAATAGTCGCCATAGCCATTTTGTCTGGTATTATGTGCCTATACGATCTGATGCCTGTTCATTATGAAAATCCAAATGGGAATACAGATTATGTGTGGGAAGCAAATGCACCATGGGTGAAACTGACAGAAGGCATTTCCTGGGGCAGATTTGATTCTAATGGCTATAACAATCCTGCCGTGATTGATGATCCGGATATCATCATTGTTGGCTCATCACACATGGAAGCCACCAATGTTTTTTTCGATCAAACAGTTTGTGCCCTTTTGACAAAAAAGTTAGACAATCGATATAGCATATATAATCTGGGCATATCTGGACATCATCTTTTTAAACTCTGCCAGTATCTTCCAACCAACCTAAAAATGCATGCTGCCCCGCCAAAGGTTGCAATCATCGAAACAAGTACCGTATCTGTTTCTGCAGAAAATGTAAGAAAAATGTTGAACTTTGAAGTTGACTACAAGGACGTTCCCAGGGGACACAGCTGCTACGAACTCTACAAAATGATCTGAAGCCCGGAAGCAGGCTGACAAATTCCCGTTGTCAGAGGTGTATGTTTATGGAATTACGGAAGATCAACATTCAGGATGCCCATGCTCAATGGGAGTATACAACCGCTTTGCCGGCAGATGAAAATGGACTGACAAACCCATATCATGGTGTTACATATGATGAATACAAAAAACTTGTGCTGCCTGCTCTGATCTCATATGAACACCCGGTGAATATGCCGGAATGGTTCGTACCGGAAACATATTACTATCTCTGGGATGAAGATCGACTTGTTGGAGAATTTAGAATACGCCACCGCCTGACAGAAGCACTTCGGAATGGTGCTGGCCATATTGGTTACAGTATCCGCAAAGGAGAGCGGGGAAAGGGTTATGGAACTGAGGGTTTGAGACGCACACTTCAGATCGCGAGAAGTATCGTCCCGGAAGAAGAAATCTACCTCCGTGTGAACAAAGACAATATCGCGTCACAAAAGGTCATGCTAAATAACGGAGCGTACTTGGCAGGCGAAGATGAAGCACATTTCTTTATGCGAATTCCGAAAAACAGGTAGTCTGCCAAGCCGAAAACAAACATAAAATCACAGTGTACCGAGATGAATAAACCTTTTAGCGTCGCAATGCGGCGCTTTCTTTTTATCCATTTGGAGGTGACCCTCATTGATCTGCGTCTATCCGGCTGACTGCGCCGACTTTTCCACCAACGGCAATGGGGTTCTCTCCCCGCTGACCGCCCAAGTCACCGAAACGCTGAACGGCGAGTATGAGTTGCAGCTGACGCATCCCATTGACGCGCAGGGAAAGTGGAGCAGACTTGTCGAAGGCTGTATCCTCCGAGCGCCTGTCCCTGCCGCCATGACACCCCGCGTAAACTTTACCGCACCGGGGGACGATAACCGGACAGAGGTCTGGCGGGTGAACACAGACTTCGCCGGGGCTGAGCCCCGGAGAGGCACGCTGAACCTGCGGAACGGGCCTGGCCGGAATTATAAGGTTTTGGCAGCCTACAAGAATACCTCTCTGGTTCAAGTTATAGCTAAAACAAATGCCGACTGGTACGAAGTTGCCGCGCCGGACGGGAAGCGCGGGTACATGTCCACCACCTACTTGAAGTTTGACCACGCCGAAGGCTCCGCTTCCGAGGCGGTTTCCTCTGTTGTGGAGGAACGCCAGTTAAGAGATCAGCCTTTTCGCATTTACCGGGTGGTGCCGGAACTGGACAAGATTACGGTTTATGCCCGGCATATCTTTTATGACCTCATGGACAATATGATCCAGTCCTACAAGCCCTCGTCTTCTGCGGCGGGGGCTTCTGTCGTTCAGTCCATCAGCAGCCATTGTCTTTCCGAGCATGGTTTCACCTTCTATTCTGACCTTGCTTCCACCGCTGAAGACGCAGCCTTTGAAAACGTGAATCCCGTGGACGCCCTAAAAATGTTCGCAGTTTTTTCTATTTCCATTTACATTCTCCTGTAAGACTACCTTCCAGTTTCCTGCCTACATTCTGGAAGTTGCTTTTACACTTTGGTGCCCTATTCCGCGTTTTTCCCGCGCTTGCGGGTTGCGATGCTTTGTGGTATAATTCATTTGGTGAATTGGCGCCTGCCGTTCACCGGAGAGGAGACGAAGAAAATGGCAGCAGAATCCAAAGCCGTGGTCACGGTGCTGGGCTTTGACCGGAAGGGCATTATCGCCGGAGTCAGCAGTGTATTGTTTGAGCGGGGCGTGAACATCCTGGATATTTCCCAGACCATCCTGGACGGGTATTTTAACATGGTGATGGTGGTGGATTTGAGCGAACCCACCTGCCCCTTCGACGAACTGCAAGGCGCTTTAAACGACCTGGGGAAGGAAATGGGCTTGCAGATCCGCATTCAGAAAAACGAAATCTTTGAAGCCATGCATCAGGTGTGATGATGGGAGGACGGAGTACAGAGTACAGAGTTCAGAGTACAGAGTACAGATCATATAGTGAACATGCTGCGGAATCCAAAATGAATCGACAATATAAAACTGTACTCTGTACTCTGAACTCTGTTCTCTCGCCTCAACCGCCTGCCCGAAAACAAAATGGAGAGAAGCCGTATGATTCAAACCAGCCAGATTTTAGAAACCCTGCGCATGATCGACCAGGAAAAGCTGGACGTGCGCACGATCACCATGGGCATTTCCCTGTTCAACTGCATCTGCGATGACAAGCGCCGCCTGGCCAGCCGGGTGTACAGCCGCATCGCCCGCCAGGCGGAAAACCTAGTGAAGGTGGGCCGGGAAATCGAGCGGGAAATCGGCGTGCCGATTGTGAACAAGCGCATTTCCGTGACGCCTGTTTCTTTGATTACCGGGGCCATTGACGACCCCATTCCCGTGGCGGAGGCGCTGGATCGCGCCGCCAAGGAAACGGGCGTGGACTTTATCGGCGGCTATTCCGCCCTGGTGCAGAAGGGCATGACGGCGGCGGACCGGCGGCTGATTGCCTCCATTCCCGAAGCGCTGTCTGAAACCGACCTCATGTGCTCCTCCGTGAACGTGGCCTCCACCCGGGCGGGTATCGACATGGACGCCGTGCGCCTGTGCGGCGAGGCCATCAAGAGCCTGGCCGAAAAGACCGGGGACAAGGACGGCCTGGGCTGCGCCAAGCTGGTGATTTTCGCCAACGCGGTGGAGGATAACCCCTTCATGGCTGGCGCGTTCCACGGCCCCGGCGAGGGCGACTGCGCGGTGAGCGTGGGCGTCAGCGGCCCCGGCGTGGTGAAGAGAGCGTTGGAAAGCGTGAAAGGCGCGTCTTTCGACGTGGTGGCCGAGACCATCAAGCGCACCGCCTTCCGCATCACCCGCGTGGGACAGCTGGTCGCCATGGAAGCCAGCGAACGCCTGGGCGTACCCTTCGGCATCGTGGATTTGTCCCTGGCCCCGACGCCCGCAATCGGCGACTCTGTGGCGCATATCTTGGAAGAAATGGGCCTGGAAAAGTGTGGCACCCACGGTTCCACCGCCGCGCTGGCCCTGCTCAACGACGCGGTGAAAAAGGGCGGCGTCATGGCCTCCTCCCACGTGGGCGGTCTGTCCGGGGCGTTCATCCCCGTCAGCGAGGATATCGGCATGATCGAAGCCGCCGCCTGCGGGGCGCTGACCCTGGATAAGCTGGAGGCCATGACCTGCGTGTGCTCCGTGGGCCTGGACATGATCGCCATCCCCGGCGACACCTCCGCCGCTACCATCAGCGCCATCATAGCCGACGAAGCCGCCATCGGCATGATCAACAGCAAGACCACTGCCGTGCGCGTCATCCCCGCGCCGGGGAAAAAGGTCGGCGACTATGTGGAGTTCGGCGGGCTGCTGGGCCGCGCCCCGGTCATCCCCGTGCATCCCTTCTCCTCCGACGCTTTTATCGCAAGAGGCGGCAGAATCCCCGCGCCGCTGCATTCTCTGAGGAATTAAAGGAGAAAATGAAATGCTGTATCCTTTCATGACCCTGAACGATGAAACGGAAATCGTCCACTCTGAAAGCATGATGAAAGACGGGCGGGAACAGGTCAAGGTTGTGATCGAAAAGCCCGTGTACGGCGGGTTCCACTCGGCTGTCTGCTGGCTGCCGGATTACCGGTGGGAAAATATTCAAGGCTTTACATCACAGGAAATTCAGGAGTATCAGGAATTCATTGAAAGCCTGGCGAATATCATCATAGAATTGGCAAGGGACGGTGGATTCGATCGTGCCGCAGATCTTTAAAGTTGGCGGATATGTGATTTACTTTTGGATCAATGAAAACAACCCGCTGGAACCGATTCATGTCCATGTTTCGGAAGGAAAACCCAGTCCGGACGCAACAAAGATTTGGATTACCCGTTCAGGCAGGTGCTTGCTGCAAAACAATCATTCCAATATCCCTGAAAGACAGCTGCGAACGATGATGCGCATTATCGAAAGCAGAAGCTTTGAAGTCA
Source organism: uncultured Eubacteriales bacterium (assembly GCA_902793245.1). Taxonomy (GTDB): domain Bacteria; phylum Bacillota; class Clostridia; order Christensenellales; family Aristaeellaceae; genus RUG563. The sequence continues at coordinate 18,881 of CADBCX010000017.1, forward strand.
TTCGGAAGTGGAAAGAGGCATTCGGTGAAGTCAGCTATTACTGCTGATAGAAGGAGTTCCCCATGGCTCAATGTATCCAATGCGGCGGCCCGGACGGAGACGAGCGCCTGTATGCCTGCGTGTCGGCGGAAACGGAAACGGGGCCGTCGGACAGGCGGGGCTGGCGCAGGCGCGTTATCCGGGAAACGCTGACGGACATCACCCCTTACGCCGTGTGCCCGGCCTGCGCCCGGAAAGCCAAGCGGAAAGCGGTGCTGATGACGATTCCCATCACGATCGTCGGAACGGTGGTGCTGACGTTTCTGGGCTTGTTCGCCGTCCGGCCCAACCGGAACGCCAGACGGGAAGTCGCGTCCCTGCCGATGGTGATGCCCTGCGTTGCCGTGATTCTGTGGCTCTGCGGTCTGTCGGTGTATCTGCCCCGGCCCAAGGAACTGTACGCAGCGGAGATCGTGCACAAGTGTATCGGCCTGTCCGGCAAGTCCTTCCTGCTGCCCCTGGAACCGAGATGCTATACCCGCAGAAAGGACGGCACCCTGAAACCCGAGGACATCAAATACAAGTCCGCTGTCAAAACAGAACTGGCGGATCAGCTGGTGCCGGTCATCCAGGGAGAAACAGACGGTCGCGAACTCATCGGCCAGACCTTCACGAAAGAGGAAGAAACGCGGCGGTAACGCGGAAGGAAGCGCTATGAACATTCGTTTATTGATTCCCGAGGACGCCCAGGCGGTGTCGGATGTGATCGTCGCCACTCTGCGCGTTTCCAACACGCGGGATTATCCCCCGGAGATGATGGAAGAGCTGATTCAGCACATGCAGCCCGCGGACATTTTGCAGCGCGCCTCCTGGACGCACTTTTATGTGGCCGAGGATGCGGGAAAGATCATCGGCTGCGGGGCCATCGGGCCCTACTGGGGCAGGGAGGACGAGAGCAGCCTGTTCACCATCTTCGTCCTGCCGGAGTATCAGGGAAAAGGAATCGGCAGGAAGATCGTGGAAACCCTGGAAGGGGACGAATTTGCCCTCCGGGCTAAGCGCATCGAAATCCCTGCCTCCATCACCGGCCTGCCCTTCTACCGGAAAATGGGCTATGGCTTCAAAAACGGCAGCGATCAATTGGACGAAGAAAGGCTGTACCGGCTGGAAAAACACCGGAACATCGCCGACAAGGAATAGAATAATGATAAAGATATCCAATCTCATCAAGGCTTTCAAGCATCAGCTTCCGTGGAAGCGGGCGTTCAGGAATTTTTTTATCACCGGGAACGGCTGGGGCATGTTCAGCAAAAACTCGCATATCAGCCAATCCACGGGAAAGCCCAAGGTTTCCTATCCGACGCTGGAATCCGCGGTCCGCGCCGCCCAAAAGATGGGTGAAAAGCATGGAAAGCATTTCAGCGTGTACAAATGCGTGTTCTGTGACGGCTATCATATCGGGAAAAACCGGGACAACAAATATGAAGCCAAGGCCGCCGGAGAGCAAGGGAAAACCTGACAGGGAGGATGCGGCATGAAGCTGGACAGACTGACGGACAGAATTTGGGTCTTCCCTTTTGAGGAAGAACGGGACCGGCCCAACCTTTCCTATATCCGGGGCGATCGGTGGAGCCTGGCGGTGGACGCGGGGCATTCCGAAGCCCACACGAAACTGTTTTACAGCGCCCTGGAGGAAGCCGGGCTGCCGCTGCCCCGGCTGACCGTGCTCACCCACTGGCACTGGGATCACACCTTCGGGATGCACGCCGTTCCCGGCCTGTGCCTGGCGAACGAACGGACGAACGAACACCTGAAAGCCATCCGGGATAAAATCGCCCGGGAAGGCGTGGAAGCGTTTCTGTCCCTGGACGATAGCATCCGCAGGGAATACGCCGGGAACATGCCCGTGATCGTGACCCTGGCAGACCTGGTATTCTCCGGTGAAATGCTGCTGAATCTGGGAAACAGCCCCGTTCGCCTGTTCCAGGCCGAAGCGCCGCATACCGACGATTCCACGCTGATTCACGCGGTCAGTGAAAGCGTGCTGTTCCTGGGCGACGCCGCGGGCGGCACCTTTCCCACTTGGAAAAAAGACCCGGCGCTCTGCCAAAAGTTAGCGGACACCGTCGCGGCTGTGGACGCGGACATCTGCCTGGAAAGCCACTGGACGCCTGTGACGAAGCGGGAAATGCTGGATGATCTGCTGGCGGATGCGTGATTTGAAAGAGGCTCACCATGTTTTACGATACCGATGACTTGAAGAATCAGGAAATCCTTCTGCGGTTGGAAAGAACCTGCGAAGCGCAGCCTGAAAAGCGGTGGGTTCCCATGTACCATTTCGATATCTGCCTGCCGGACGGAACGAAGATCGGTTATTGCGATCTGCGCATCGGGCACAACGATAAAACCTATATCGGCGGGAATATCGGCTATGGCATCGATGCGCCTTTCCGGGGCCACCGTTATGCGGCGAAAGCCTGTGCCCTGCTGTTTCAGCTGGCGCGGAAGCACGGGATGGATTACGTCATTATTACCTGTGACCCCTCCAACGCTGCCTCGTCCAGAACATGCCAGCTTGCGGGCGGCAAATACATGGAAACCGCCGACATTCCAGAGGATAATGAAATGTACGCCGAGGGGAAGCGGCAGGTCATGATTTATCGGTTTGATCTATCAAGAACAGGAGAACCCTATGAACGAAAACTATAACGTATTGAACCTCCCGGATGAAATGCTGCACATGACCCTGATGGGCGGGCAGGCGAAGGTGCTTCTGTGCCGCACCACCGCCATGGCGCGGAAGGCGGCGGACATCCACTGCCCCTCCTCCACGGCGCTGGCGGCGATGAGCCGCACCATGACCGCCACCGCCATGCTGGGCGTGATGATGAAGGACGCGGAAGCCTCCGTCACCGTGACCGTGGCGGGGGACGGTCCGCTGGGGAAAATGACCGCCGTGGCCCACGGAGGAAAGGTGAAGATTTCCGCGGCGCACCCGGAAGCCGACCTGCCGCTGAAACCGGACGGACACCTGGACGTGGGCGGCCTGGTGGGGCATCACGGACGCCTGACCGTCATTAAGGATTTGGGCATGAAGGAACCTTATGTGGGCCAGAGCCAGCTGGTATCCGGCGAACTGGGGGAGGACTTCGCCCAGTATTTCACCGTGTCCGAGCAGCAGCCGTCGCTGGTGGCGCTGGGCTGCCTGGTGCATGAGCGCTACTGCCTCAGCGCCGGGGGCGTGCTGGTGCAGGCCATGCCGGGATGCAGCGAAGAATTGCTGGAGCAATTGGAATTCCGCTCCGTATTCTTCTCGGCCATCAGCCGGGAAGTGGCGGACGTGGCGCTGGAAGACCTGGCGAAAGCCTGGTTCGACGGGCTGGACATGGAAATCCTCAGCCGGGAGCCGGTGTGCTACCAGTGCGATTGCAGCCGGGAAAAGATGGAAAAAGCGCTGATCGCCCTGGGCCGCAAGGAGCTGACTCAGCTCATCAACGAGGACGGCGGCGCGGAGCTGACCTGCCACTTCTGCCGCACAGCCCATTCTTTCACGAAGCAGGACTTGATCAGCCTGCTGGAAAGGGCCACCCGATGAGCCGTCCCCGCACGAATGTGGTGCCCTTCGAGCGTCCGGCGGCGTACTGGGCGGGGAAGGCGCGGAAACACTACACCCCGTCCCAGCTCCCCGACGCTGCCCGGATGCTGCGCAAGGCCCTGGAAAAGAGCGGCGACACCAGCCTGGCTTTGGAACTGGCGGAGATCTACGCGGGCATGGGCTGCTACACCGCCGCGGAGCGCTGCCTGATTCAGACGGTGGTGCTGCACGGCATGACGGGCAGACTGTGCTACGATATCGGCGTGTGCGCCCTGAACCGGGGGAACGAGGATTTGGCCGACTGGGCGCTGGACAAGAGCCTGCGCCTGGATTCCGACGGGCCGTTCTCCGACAAAGCCCAGGATTTGCTGGAATACTATGCCTGGAAGCCCTCCTGGTTCCAGCCCCACACCGCGAGGAGCGACGATTTCTGCCGCCGTTCCATGCGGGCGCTGGATCATAAGGATGTGGAAAAAGCGGTGAAACTGGCGCGGAAAGGGTGGGAGAAAGGGCGTTCTCCCCAGGCCGCGCTGTGGCTGGGCATGCTGCTGCCACCGGACGAAGCGCTGCAATATATGAGATTCGCGGCGGAAGAACTGCCGCTGGAATTGAAGCCCCAGCTCAAATACGCCGAAGCCTGTTTTGCCTGCCGCCGCCTGCCCGAGGCCCGAAGGCGGCTGGCCGATGCCCGGCGGCTGTGCAAAACCATCACCGACGCGGAGGAATACTGCCTCGCAGCCTGGAAAATCAACCGGCCACAGGACGCTTTGAAGCTGATCGAAAAGAAGCTGTACGAACTGCCCCAGAGCGTGGATTACCTGCGGCTGAAATACCTGTCCCTGCGCCGGATGGGGGAATATGAGCAGGCAAACCGCGCCCTGGAAGCGCTGCTGGAAATCGACCCGGACGATGCCGACGCCCTCTTTGACCGGCGGCATCCCCTGCAGATGAACCTGCACGAGGATCGGGGCGGGCTGCTCATGGCCCTGGGCGCGATGGTGTATACCCTGCCGGATCCAAGACGCTTCGGCCCGCTGAATCGGGTGCTGCATCTTCTGGTGATGAACCTGAACGGCGTCATCGACGCGGGAACCATTTACCGCCTGATCCCGCCCCTGTGGCGGAAACTGACCCCGGCGGAACAGTACGCCTGCGACGAATACCGGGACGAATGCTATCCCACGCTGTTCACGGTGTATCTGTTCGCCGCCGCCGGCCGCTGGCAGGAGGCGAAGGAAGCCCTGGCCAACGCGAAGCAGAAAAAGCGGGTTTTACGGCTGCTGGCGAGGTGCGCGGGCGTGAATACATAATCATATTGTGTTTGACACGTCAGTATGGTATACTGTCCATGCTGTACGATAGTAGGGCAAACGCCCGGAAGCTTGCCCCGATGTCTGGATTACGGACAGTGGGGGGTGATAGCGTGACGACCGTTGAATTGTTCATGGCTCTGATCGCCGTTGCCAGTCTCGCTCTTACGATTTACTTCGGAATGAAGCGTTGATAAAAAAGCTCCTGGGTAGTTACCGGCTACTCAGGAGTTTTGGTTTAGGTTGGTCCACTCAACCAGCTTGGGGCTTGCTTCTGAATCCAATACTATTGTACAGCATTGGCGGCTGTGTGTCAAGCGCGGCTGCCAATTTTATTCCGCTGATTTGCGGTGAATGAAGCGAACGAGGAGAGATCGAAATGCGCTGCATCAACTTTGACAAGGAATTTGAACGGTATCTTTCCGTGTGGATGAAGGAGCACGCGAAGGAATACAAAAACTACGACGAAATGGAAGCAGCCATGCCCGATGTGTATGCGGAATTCCTGGACACGCCCATGAACTGGCTGGGCGGGGCGAAACCCGGGGAATATTTCACCCAGTTCGATAATGCGCATCAGCTGGTGAACTGGATGGAGGACTACTTCAAGCAGCGCATCCCCGCGCCGGACATGCTGCTCAACCGCATCGCGGAACTGGGCCTGGCGGCGGAAGAATCGCTGATGAACCTGCTGAAAAAGGAAAAGGCCACCCAGGAAATCAAGATGGCGGCGATTACCCTGCTGCGGGAGATCGAGTCCGTCGCCCCGCTGGAATACTACATCGGCCTGCAGGCCATCCGGGAAGAGGGCGAGGACGAGCTGGCCGACAATGCCCTGGACAGCCTGGCTTCCATGGGCGCGCATGCCGTGGACGCCATGCGCAAGGCCCTGCCCCTGGCTTCTCCCAACGGGCAGGAAGCCATGCTGACGGTGCTGTGCGATTATCCGGGGGATGAAAACGTATTCCAGACCGCCCTGCGGCTGTTCCGGGAACGCCGGGAAAGCGTGGCGATCCTGGCCGACTGTCTGGGCAAGTTAGGGGACGAACGCGCCCTGCCCGCGCTCATTGCCCTGGCGGGCAGCGAGGAAACCCCGTACCTGGACTATATCGAGCTGCGCAGCGCCATCGAAGCCCTGGGCGGCGACGCGCCGGAGCGCGTTTTCGACGCCGAAGACCCGGCGTATGAGGCGATGCGGAGCATGCAATGAGAGTTAGGAGTTAGGGGTTTTATAGTGAATATGCATTATTCTCGTAGCATTTGCGGGGAGAAAGCGGATAGCATGATAAAACTCCTCATTCCTAACTCCCCAGATAAGGGGGGTGACATGATTTGATCTGCGATCATTGCGGAAATTTTATCCCGGAAGGATCCCCGGTTTGTCCCCAGTGCGGCCTGGCCTTGCTGCCCAGAACCCGCGAAACCGGCGTGGCGGCGCGGCGGCAGGGACGGCCGGATCGGCAGCGGGAAAACAGGCTGGGCAGCGATATGCCTACCGTGGACAATCCGCCCCACATGCAGAACGAAGCCTATGCCAGGCCCCGCCGCGCGGGAAGCGAGGGGATGCGGCCTGTTACCGTGAATACCGGCATGCAGCCCCGGCAGATTGGCAGCCGTCCCGCCGGACGCGAACGGCAGATCAAACGCCGCCCGGGCCACCGCCTGATGATCAACTGGGCGCTGCTGTGGACGGTGCTGGCGGCGGTGTTGATAGTGGCGGCGGTGGGCGTTTTCGCTTTTTTGCGGTTCACCGACGCGGGGCAGCTGATGATGGCGCGCATGGGACGCGACGCCAACGCCAGCGCTATGTGGGTATACGGCCAGGAACTGCTGGATCAGGGCTATCTGGACCGCTCTGTGGCGGCGTTTGAAAAAGCGTATGCGCTGGAACCTGACCGCGAGGATATCTATGACCGCCTGTTCCAGCTGGCCGACGCATACGAAGCCGCGGGGAGGCTGAACGACGCGGAAGGGGTGTATGTGAAGATTTATACCGACATTGCCCCCGAAGATTCGGAGGTCTACCGCCAGGTGATGCGCCTGATGGAAGGCCAGGGGCGCCAGATGGAACTGGCCGCCCTGCTGAAACTGGCCTACGAGAAAACGGGCGACAGCTATTTCAGGCGCGAACGCGACAAGCTGCTGCCCTCTGTGCCCACTGCCAGCAAGGAAGCCGGGCCGATCAAATATGAGCAGGACATTCAGCTGCTTTCCGCCGAGGATTATGACATTTATTATATCCAGAGCGACGAAGGCTCGCTGCCGGAGGACGGCGAACTGTACACGGAACCCATCCATCTGGGCGAGGGCACCCATATTATCCGCGCCGTGGCCGTGTCCAGCGACCTGGTGAGCGATGAAATGCGCATCCAGTATTCCATCAGCCTGCCGCGCCCCGCCGCGCCATACGCCTCCCTGGCCCCCGGCGTCTATGAAAAACGCCAGCGCATCTGGCTGAAGCTGGTGAAGATCGAGGATCAGGAATTGCTGGAACAAAAACGGCTCAGGACGGACCAGGAAGAAGAAATCCTGAAAAAGCTGAACGATATTACGATCTACTATACCCTCGACAGCCAGACTCCCACTTCCAATTCGCCCATTTATACCGGCGACCCCTTCCTGCTGCCCCTGGGCCCGTCCACGGTGAAGGCGGTGGCGGTGAACGGCTTCGGCAAGGTAAGCAACGTGATGGAGCGCACCTACGACATCAAGAAGCCTTTCAAATTGTATTTCAGCGACAGCGACAATTTCAGCGATTTTGTTATCATGGTCACGGAAAAGGATGCTTTCATCCGCAAATTCGGTTCGCCCGTGAGTGAACGGGACATCGAGGACGCGGACATGGACGGCACCTGCCAGATCCTTTCCTACCCCTGGGGCGAGGCGCGCTTTTTCATGACCGACAAGGGCTATGTGATTTATGCCTTTGAAACCAACAGCCCCTCCGTCGTCGGTCCGGAGAAAACCAAGATCGGGATGAGCGAGACCGACGTGACCGCCCTGTTCCGCGATATGGGCATGGAGCACAACCAGGACGGCAGCCGCAGCCTGTACTACGACCGCCAGAACCGCAAATACGCGATGATGTACCACCTGAGCGAGCACAATGACCGCATCGATTACAGCTATGTGCGCCAGGACAGCCTGGTGGTTACCCTGAGCTACTTCCTTCAGGATCACCGGGTCGTCAGGATGAGCATCCATACGTCCCTGAATAACCAGTGGGGAACGTAATAAATAAAAGTGAGGAGTTAGGAGTTATTATATAGATGAACAACAAAATGCAAAGCTGGCTTCACGATAAAAGCATCATCATTCTATAACTCCTCACTCTTCACTACTCACTCCTCACTCCAAAATTTCCCCCGCTCAGGCGGGGTCTTTTATTCAAACAGGATCATCCCCAGCCGGATCTGAAGCGCGGCATCGGCCTGGTCGCCGGGGGAAAGGTTCAGTTCTTTGCGGGCGGCGATGACCGCCCTGCGGGTGGAAGGGCCGAACACCCCGTCGGCGCTCCACAAAAGGCCCCGCTGGATCAGGCGCAGCTGCAATTGTTTTACGTCCGCACCGCGGTCGCCCTCCTTTAAAACGCGCCAGCCCCAGTTCAGCGGCCCGTAGGGCCCGCCGGAAATGACCACCTTCGTGCCGTTGGAAACGATGGGAAACAGCGCTTCCATATCCTTGACCCGCATGCGGATGCAGCCGTGGGAAGCGTTCCGGCCGATGGATTCGGGCTTGTTGGTGCCGTGGATGCCATAGCTGCCCCAGGGCACGCTGAGGCCCAGGAACCGGGTGCCGAAACCGGACATATCCGGCAGGAACCGGCTGCTGATCCGGAATACGCCGATGGGGGAGGGTGTGTTCCTGGCGCCCGCGGCGACGGGATAGCTGCGGATTGCCTCGCCGTTTTCATAGACAGTGAGGGTTTTCGCGTCCAGATCGACCCACAGCAGAAGCCGGGACGCCGCGGCGGTTTCCGCGCCGCGCCGCCCGCAGCCGGAAAATGCCAGAAGAAAGATCAGCAGGAAGCAGGAAAAGCTTTTTTTCATATTCAGATGATATGCTTTTCCAGCCGCAAAAATGATTTTTCCTTGCAATGCCCGGGAAACTGGCGTATAATGACAATGGTGTTTCCCGACAATAAAGAGGAAAACTGTTTCGGAGGCAAAGCATGAGCCGATTGTCTTACGTGATCAAGCGGGTTGGCAGGATGGATTTTTCCAGGATGCTGGACACCGCGAAAATGCTGCACAAAAAAACGGGCAAGCCAACAGCCTTTCTGCTGGCGGATATGGGAAAATGCGCCCTCAAATATAACGCGGGCTACATGGACTACAAAATCGCCGAAATGTACCGGCTGAACGACGCCCAGCGCCGCACGGTCATCACCCGCGGCATCTCCAACGAGATCGTGCGCCGGATGAACGACAAAGCCTACTGGCACTTTTTTGACGACAAGACCCAGTTCAACACCAAGTTTGCCAAGTGGATTCAGCGGGACTGGATCAAGGCGGATGACAGCCTGACCCCCGAAGCCCTGGGCAAATTCCTGGAAAATAAGGAACAGTTTATTTTCAAGCCCCTGGAGGGCTCCAGCGGCCAGGGCATCGAAAAGTACGTGAAAAAGGATTGGGAAAACCTGCCCGCCTTCGCGGAAAAGATCAAAAAGAACGGCCCCGCCATCTTGGAAGAAATCGTGATTCAGCACCCCGAAATGGCGCGGATGTGCCCCACCTCCGTCAACACCGTGCGCATCGCCACGCTGCTGGGGGACAAGCAGGAGGGCATCGTGTACGCCTTCCTGCGCATCGGCAACGGCAAGGTGATGGACAACGTGGACTGCGGCGGCATGGCGGCCCGGGTGGATTTGGCCAGCGGCAAGCTGCTGACCGTTGGCGCAGATAAGGCGGGCAACACCTTTGAAAAGCATCCCATCACCGGCACGCCCATCATCGGCTTCCAGGTGCCTTATTTTGAGGAAGCGAAGCAGATGTGCCTGGAGGCCATGCGCGTGGTGCCCCAGGTGCGTTTCGTGGCATGGGACGTGGCCATCACGCCCGACGGCCCGCGCTTCATTGAGGGCAATTCCTTCCCCAGCCACGCGGTGCCCCAATTCGCCGCCCATTACCCCGACGGCATTGGGATTATGCCGGAGTTCAGGAAATTCCTCGACATATAATCATCAGGAAGAAAATCCTTCCCTGATTCGTTGATTTACAGAGCGGGTATCACAAAGGAGGGTTCGTATGGATTTTATCAAAACAATGCTGGTCTATATGATGCTGGTGGTGGGCTCCGCCACGGAAGCCGGGCCCGCGGCGCTGCCGGCGGAAACGCCTGCCGCTGCTCCCACCGCGGCGGTGGAAACGACGGCGCAGTCGGTGGAACAGTCAGTTGAAGCCACGGAAGCGCCTGCCGCGCATTCCGCCCTGGTGGCAACCCTGCCGCCGCCGGCCACTTCCGCGCCTACCCCCGCGCCGACGCCCGTTCAGTATACCGCCCTCTATGTGGGCGACCGGGGCGAGGACGTGCGCCGCATGCAGCGCGCCCTGACGGATCAGGGCTTCCTGAACAGCAAGGTGGACGGCATTTTCGGCCAGAAAACCAAGAAGGCTGTGGAGGATTTCCAGAAAGCCAACGGCTTGGCGGTGGACGGCGTGGCGGGCCAGACCATGCTGAAGCTGCTGTATGAAGGCCCCGACGCCCTGAAGCCGCAGCCCACGGAAGCCCCCGCGACGGAAGCGCCCGTGTTCCGCGGGGTGAAGGTGCCGGTGTATTACGTGGATGAAAATGAAAAGCTGCTGGCTCAGGGCGAAACCACCTGCTTCACCACCACCACGATCTATGCCAATGCCTCCAAGGTAGGGGCGGATTATGTGCTGGACGGCGAAAACTCCGCCACCGTCACCGTGCGGGACGGCATGGCGACGCCCGCCTCCGTCACCTTCCGCTACACGCGCCAGGCCGCGCCCACCGACGCGCCGAAGGAATTTCCCGTGCCGGTATATTATATGTCGGATACCGGCATGATTCTCTACCAGGGCAGCGAGAATATGGCGCCTGGCAGCCAGAAAACGATTGAAGCGGATACCAGCCTGGCGCCCGCCCATTATACCCTGAGCAGCGCGGACAAGGTGCAGGTCAGCATGGATGAAACGGGCATGGCCTTCCCCTCCGCCGTGATCTTTACCTTCCGCGGCACAGTGCCTACCGCCGCCCCCGGCGAACAGGCGGCGCTGGTGCCCGTGCGGTACATGAACGAAGCGGGCGTGCTCCTGAACGAAAGCATCGAACAGCTCGCATACGGGGAAAGCCGGGATGTGGAAGCAGACCCTGAAATGGTGGAAGAAGGGCTTGAACTGGTCAGCGAAAGCCCGGTCACAGTTACCGTGGACGAAGCGGGAACCCCTGTGCCCGCTGTGGTGATCTTTACCTATAAAGAAGCGGAAACCGCCACCGAAGCGCCCACCGCCGTACCGACACGCACGCCTTCTCCTTTGCCCACCGAAGCCCCGACGCCCGCGCCCACGGCGGAGCCTACCGAGGTTCCTGTGACAAAGGAACCGACTGATAAACCCACCGAAAAACCCACTGCCGAACCGACGGCGGAGCCTACCGCCGAACCCACCGCCGAACCCACCGCCGAACCTACCGCGGAACCGACGGCGGAGCCTACCGCGGAGCCCGAGCCGACGGAGGAGCCTCTCAAGCTGCCTGCGGAAGGCGTTTTGCAGGCGGGCAGCAGTATTTTATTCAATGGGAAACCGCTGGACTGCCCCTGGTATTGGGACGCCGAAGGCCGCGCAATGATCAGCGTCAGGGAATTCGGCGAAGCGACTGAGCTTCAGGTTGACACGGAGAAAGACTTCTTCCTCCTGGGCGCGTTCAGCACCATCACGTATGAGAACGGCCGGCTGCAATCCCTCAAGGTCGCCGGGAACGACTGCACGAAGGACGCCCTGTATTGGAAGCAGAACCTGTATATCGGCGAGCAGGTGTTCAGCGTGCTGGGCTGCACCTTTACCGTGGAGGAGGATACCCTGTCGATTCGTTACAAATAATCGTGTCCGTATGCCGAATCATGCGCGATGCTTTCGGCTTTCCATCTTGCGGCCCGCTGTTCCGGCGGGCCGTTTTTTTGCCCTTTTCAGGTAGAAACGGAATGGAAAAAGCCCCCGCCGCTGGCGATTTCCACCGGAACTGGAACAATTGTGGACAAATGAAGCATTTCGTTCAAGAATTCGTAAAACATTGAATATAATTATCATAGATTCATTGAGAAAGTTCACACATCCCGTTACGGTTCCCTTAAAAAACCCGAGGAGGGGCAAATTCGGTTGATTTTGAAAAATCCATGGATTATAATAGCATTGCTTCTGAAGAGAGGAAGCTATGCCACAGGCTGGCAGCGCTGAAAACAGAAGCGGAATGAATTCGATCTCAAATGATTTTGTACGTTAACGCCGACGAGGAGGTGAGGCCAATTGATGGGCCGCATGAGATCGAGGGACCCTACTGAACGCCGCCCGTGCGGGCCGCTCGATTTTGAACTCTGAAATCAATAGGAAATTTTAGGAGGATAAAAACGTGAAAAAGTTTTTGACTGTTCTGTGTCTGGC
>CADBCX010000018.1 GCA_902793245.1 uncultured Eubacteriales bacterium
ATTGTGGTGGTGCGCCGCGGGCGGGGTGTAGCAGTTGTGCTTGGACACGTGGATGCCCACCCGCCGGTCGGGGGAAAAGAACTGGCTTTCCAGGTATTCCGCCTGGATGGTGTCCGGCCATTCGGGCACCAGCAGATTCAGCCGCCGCACCTGCTCCCGGTCAATCTGTTGGATGAACGCTTCAAACCCGCTGGGGGAAAACTTCGCCAGACGGTATGCACGGTAGAACAGCTCGCTTTCGTTGAGCGTGCGCAATTGATCCATGACGCGCGATTCGTCCATATCTTCCCCCCTTTCGCTGTATTCTCAGTATACATGCCTTTCAATTCTTTGTCAATTCTTTTGCGCAAAACAAAATAAAAAAGTGATAATGGAGAAATGCAAACCAAAAACGACAATGTCAAAAATGAAATATCAAAAAATATCAGTTAAATAGCACAAAAATGAACATGGCGCAGCGGCCGTTTTTCAGTATAATAAGAATTGAAAATGATCTGCCCCGTTATCAACTCCTTTGAAGAAGGAGGCTTGCCCATGGAACTGATCTCTATTATCCCGGATTTCCAGCCCCGCAATGACCCGCGATTGCTCGGGAAAGCAGCCGCGCTGAAACCGGTTTTCCGCTATACGGCGTACCCCTTCCCTGCTTCCTGCCAGGTCAACGGGGAAACGGTTTCGCTGAAAACGCTGGCCGAACGCCCGCTGCGCCGGGGAGACCGGGTGCTGCTGGATTACGGGCGGCATCTGGTGGGACGGCTGACACTGAACCTTTCCGCCGCCGGGTCCCACATGGACGCGCCCGCGTTCATCCAGCTGGACTTCGCGGAGATGGCCGGAGAACTGACCGAGAATCCCGACGCCTACCATGGCTGGCTGTCCCGCAGCTGGATCCAGCAGGAACGGCTGCACCTGGACAGGCTGCCCGCGGAGATTGCGCTACCCCGGCGGTATGCCTTCCGCTATGTGCGGCTCACGGTGCTGGACACTTCGCCCAAGTATCAGCTGGTGCTCATGGGCGCGGAATGCCGGGCGGAGAGCGCCGCGGACTGGAACAAGGTACCGGAAAGGCGCTTCCCCGACGAGGAACTGAAACGCATCTACGACGCCAGCCTGCGCACCCTTGCCGACTGCACCCAGGACGTGCTGGAGGACGGGCCCAAGCGGGACCGGCGGCTGTGGCTGGGCGACCTGCGGCTGGAAGCGCTGACCAGCTATGTTTCTTTCCGCAGCCTGGATGTCATCAAGCGCTGCCTGTACCTGTTCGCGGGCACCCGCTTTCCCGACGGCCGCATGAGCGCCAACGTGTTCACCGAGCCGGAACCCGCGGCGGACGACACCTATTTGATGGACTACGCACTGCTCTATCCCGTGGCGCTGGATGAATACCTGGCCGAAACGGACGACGCCGAAGCGCTGGCGGATTTGCTGGAGCCTGCCCTGGAGCAGGCGGACTGGGTGCTTGCCCACTGGCTGGACAGCAACGGCGCGGTGAAGCCGGACGCGCGGAAAGCGGGCTTCATCGACTGGAGCGATTCGCTGAACCGCACCGCTGCTTTGCAGGCTGTGCTGATCCTGTCCCTGGACGCCTGCGCCGCCCTGTGCGGACGGGCACGGGACGGGGAACGGAAGGCACGTTATGCGGACAAAGCGCGGGCCCTGCGGGAAGCGGCGCTGCGGCATTTCTGGTCAGAGGAAGAACAGTGCTTCCTGTCCTGCGGGCAGATTTCCATCCATTCCCAGGTGTGGCTGACTTTAGCTGGCGTGATGCCGGAAGGCAAAGCCCGGGCGGCTTTTGAAAAAGCGCTGGGGCTGCCCGGCGCGCCCCGGATGGCGACGCCGTACATGCACCATTATTATGTATCGGCGCTGCTGAAAGCGGACATGAAGCAGGAAGCGGAAGCGCACCTGCGGGCCTATTGGGGCGGGATGCTGAACGCCGGGAGCGATACCTTCTGGGAATGCTACGATCCCAACGACCTGAGGGCCTCTCCCTACGGCGGCATGATCGTGAACAGCTATTGCCACGCCTGGAGCTGCACCCCGGCGTATCTCATTGACAGACACTTCATTCCCGCAAAGGAGGAAAACCCATGAAGACCAGGCAAGCCTTCAACCCCTACCTGCCCAGCTGGGAATACGTGCCGGACGCCGAACCCCACGTGGTCAACGGGCGGGTGTACGTCTACGGCTCCCACGACCTGTTCAACGGCCTGAACTTCTGCTTGGGCGATTATGTTTGCTGGTCGGCCCCGGTGGACGATCTGGGCAATTGGACGTATCACGGCTGCATCTACAGGCGGGAGCAGGACCCCGCCGCGCCCAAGGTGCGCCTGACCAACGGCCTGGCCGCCCCGGACATGGTGGTGGGCCCCGACGGGCGGTATTACCTTTATTACTTCATGGGCGGCACCAAGATGATCTCCGTGGCCGTGTGCGACGAACCTGCCGGGAAGTATACATTCTACGGCTATGTGAAGTATCAGGACGGCACCCCCATCGGCAAGCGAAACGAGCCCTTCCAGTTCGACCCCGGCTGCCTGATGGACGAGGACGGGCGGCTGTACCTGTACACCGGCTTCGCCTTCGGCGGCAATCCCATCCTGCTCGACGGCTCCGCGCCCACCAAGCACGGCCCCATGTTCTTTGAGCTGGACACAAAGGACATGCTCACCGTCGTTTCCGGGGATGAATTAAAGTATATCGGCGTGCTCACCGGCGAAGAAGCGAAAGGCACCGCGTTCGAGGAGCAGCCCTTCGGGGAAGCCAGCTCCATGCGGAAGTTCAACGGCAAATACTACTTTATTTACAGTTCCCTCAACAGCCACAACCTGTGCTACGCGGTCAGCGACCGGCCCGACGGCGGCTTTGAATACGGCGGCGTTCTGGTGTCCTGCGGGGACATCGGATTGCCCGGCGTGCCGGACGTAAAGCACGCCCGGATGTGCACCGGCAACACCCACGGCAGCCTGATCGAAATCAACGGAAAGTACTACATCTTCTATCATCGCCATTCCAACCGCAAGCAAAGCTCCCGCCAGGCCTGCGCCGAGGAGATCCGCTTTGAGGACGGGAAGTTCTTCCAGGCCGAAATGACCTCCTGCGGGCTGAACGGCGGGCCGCTGGCCGGGAAAGGCGCTTATCCCGCTTACATCGCCTGCAACGTGTACGGCAAAAGCGGCACCCGGTTCATGAGCATGATCAAGTATCCCAAGGCGGACAACCCCTTCCTGACCCAGAAGGGCAAGGATCGGGAGGAAGGCCCCGACCAGTATGTGTCCAACTTCTGCACCGGCTGCACCGTGGGCTTCAAATACTTTGACCTGCGGGACACGAAGGAAATCACCGTGCATTTGCAGGGCTACGGCAACGGCTGCGCCGTCACCGTCCGAACGGAGGAGCAGGGCGAACCCGTCTGCCGCATCCCGGTGGAAACCGCCTTGCAGGAAAAAGCCTTTACCGGAAAACTGCCTGCGGGCCTGTCTGAAAAAGAAGCGCTGTATTTCAGCGTGGAAGGCAAAGGCGGCACATTCGATTTTGTTTCCTTTGACCTGGCGTAGGAACGGAAATTCCTGGTGGAAACCACTCTTTGGATGCCAAAGAGCGGTTTCCCCCAGCCCCCCTTCCGAGAAAGCAGCATTGAAGGAAATACATGTGGTGGCACACTCCATCCACATTGTTTCATAAATAAAGGATGAGTGAACGGCGAAGCCGCTGCGCGTTTCGGCAGGCCGCGCAGCGAACGCGCCGACCATCCAGAAGAAAGGATGAAGCAAGGAATGAAAAACCAGAAAACCGCTTCCCTGTTCCGGGGCCTTGCCGCGCTGATGGCAGTGCTGTTCGTGCTGTCCAGCCTGGGCGCGGGCCTGACGGAAAACTACCGCAACCAGATCGACGGCATGCTGGGCACCAGCAGCTACGTCACCATCAGCGATGAAGACGCCGCCCGCTTCAAGAAGGACTACGCCACCATCGCGGACATGGCGGCTGCCGCCAAGGACATCGCCATCCGCGAGGGCGAAGAAGGCACCGTGGTCATGAAGAATGACAACGGCGTGCTGCCTCTGTCCAAGGAGAACGAGGTTGTTCTCTTCGGCCTGGCCGCTTACGCCCCCTATCCCTACGCCAGCGGCGACCTGAAGGCGGGCAACGAGGACGCGGTGGATTTGGTGGCCGCCCTGGAAAACGCGGGCGTCACCGTCAACGAGACCGTGAAAAACCTGTACCTGACCAACATCCTGAACATGCACACCGAAATGGTGCCCAACCGCTGGACGGGCGAATTGATGCCGTCCGTTGGCTTTGACAACATCTACGTCGCTTCCCCCGGCGATATGGCCCAGTACCAGATCGTGGAAGTGCCGCCGTCCCAGTTTGAGGAAAAGGGCGCGCCCGCTGACTGGAAAGAAAGCATCAAGGCCGGTTCCGTCGCCATCGTGGTCTTTGCCCGGGGCGCGGGCGAAGGCAACACCTACGCCCCCGGCTCCGCCCTGAACTACGCGGGCGAAGCCACCGGCAAGGATCCCCTGGCCCTGTCCGACGACGAGCTGGCTGTCATCGACGCGGCCAAGGAAACCTGTGCCAAGGTGCTGGTGCTCATCAACTCCGGCAACACCATGGTGCTCAAGGACATCGCCCGGGGCGGCGACCACGAAGTGGACGGCATCGCCTACATCGGCGTCATCAACGACTATCAGCTCACCGGCGTGGCGAAGGTGCTGCTGGGCGAAGTGAACGCCACCGGCGCGCTGCCCGACACCTACGTGGCCGACAACGCCTCCATTCCCGCCGTGGTCAACTTCGGCGGCAGCTACTATGCCGACTATGAAATCGTGAACAGCAACGGCGAGGATCCCCGCTTCCCCGGCGAAACCATCGAAAACACGAAGGCCAGCTCCTTCGGCGGCGCCACCACCTACAACGGCGGCCACTACATCGTGGAAGCCGAAGGCATCTACGTGGGCTACAAGTACTTTGAAACCCGCTACTTCGACGCCATCATGAACCCCGATTACAAGGCCGCTTCCGCCGCGGGCGCGACCCAGAGCGACATCTGGAGCTACGGCGCGGAAGTGCTCTATCCCTTCGGCCATGGCCTGTCCTACCTGGACTACACCCAGACCGTCAAGAGCGTGAACGTGGACCTGACCGAAAACGGCAACATCACCGCCGTGGTGGAGATCAAGAACAACAGCGACAAGGACGGCTACTTCCTGGCCCAGCTGTACGTGCAGCAGCCCTACACCGATTATGACCGGGAAAACCTGGTGGAAAAATCCGCCGTCATGTTCCTGAACGCGGGCAAGGCCCAGGTCAAAGCGGGCGGCACCGCCGACGTGACCATCACCGTGCCCACCAAGTACCTGGCCAGCTACGACTATAAGCAGGCCAAGACCTACATCCTGGACGCGGGCGATTATCTGTTCACCGCCGCCGCGGGCGCTCATGAAGCCGCCAACAACTTCCTGGCCCACCTGGGCAAGACCGCGGCGGACGGCATGGATGCCGAGGCCAAGGGAACCGTTACGGCCTGGAACCTGGCTTCGCTGGATAACAAGACCTTCGCCACCGCCAACGGCACCGCGATCACCAATATCGCCGACGACGCCGACCTGAACTACTGGACGGGCGAAAACACCGTGACCTACCTGAGCCGCCAGGATTGGGAAGGCACTTATCCCATCAACTACAACGACGTGGAGATCAAAATTGCCGACAGCCCCAGGAAGGACGAATGGATCAAGGAACTGCGCGGCCAGACCTACACCATCCAGACCGATTCCCCCGCCGCCGAGGCCGTGGATAAGGGCCTGCGCTTCAACGCCGCCCAGATTCAGGACGAGCAGCGGGACGACATCAGCAACGAATACTGGGACGACCTGGTGCACGAAATCACTATCGACGAGGCCGTGGGCGCGGTCATCCACGGCGGCAGCACCTCCGATACCCTGACCAACGTGGAAAACCCCATCGTGTACCAGAACGAGGGCGTCAGCGGCTTCACCTCCGGCTATTCCGATGAAGCCACCGGCAAGACCTACAAGTTCAACATCCATTCCCAGACCCTGATGGGCTCCTCCTTCAACCCCGACCTGGCCTACGCCTGGGGCCTGGTGGAAGGCAACAGCGGCCTGTGGCTGAACCGCTTCGACCTGTGGGGCACCGGCCTGACCCAGCGCCGCACGCCTTACAACGGCCGCAACTATGAGTACATCTCCGAAGACCCCATGCTCACCAACCGCATCGGCTACGAAATCCTCCGCGGCTGCGTGGAAAAGGGCATCATGAACGGCCCCAAGCACATGGGCTTCAACGACCAGGAGCATAACCGCGGCGGCGTGAGCGCCTACATGACGGAGCAGAAGTTCCGCGAAACCGACCTGCGCGGCTTCCAGGGCGGCCTGAGCGACGCCAACGGCCTGGCGGTCATGATCGCCTTCAACCGCATCGGCGCCACCAACGCGGCCCATCACGCGGGCATGCTCACCACTATGCTGCGGGATGAATGGGGCTACAAGGGCCTCATCTCCACCGACATGATGAACAACAAGTATTACTTCAACGCCGAATCCATGGTCATGTCCGGCATCACCCAGGTGGCCGACTTCGCCCAGCAGGACAACCACATCAACCAGGGCGAAAACGGCGTGGACAAGACCTGGGCCTACATCTCCGTGGACAGCGTGAAGAACGACTCCGCCCTGGTGGAAAAGGCCCGCGAAAACCTGAAATACCAGCTGTACACCTTCGCCAACAGCGCCGTTCTGAACGTGCGCACCGAGCGGGTGAACACCTGGTGGGACAACGCCATTTCCACCGTGAAAACCGTCAGCCTGGTGTGCTGCTGCCTCAGCTGCGCGGCCTGGCTGGCCCTGACCCTGGTTTCCAAGAAGAAGGAGGGCTGATTGATGAAAAAGCTTTCTGTTGGCGCGTGGATCACCTGTGTCGCCGTGGTGCTGGCAATCGTGGCATTCTTCGTATACAGCGGCAACATCGGCGGCGAAGGCTACTATAAGGACGCCGCCGTGAACAACCTGCCCCTGATGGTCTGGGGCGCTGCGGCCGCTTTGGCCGTGGCCGTCGCGCTTCGCGCTGCCAAGGGCGGCAAAGTGACCGAGCTCCTCTCCGGCGTGCTGCGCATTGGCGCGCCCTGCCTGCTGGCCTGGGCGCTCATGAACCTGATCGCGGGCCGCGTGGACGGCCTGGGCTACATTTACTTCTCCAACGCCGACGTGGCGAAGGAGGTGCAGACCGCCGCCAACATGGGTTCCGCTCAGAGCGCCATCTGGAGCATGGGATTGCTGGGCGCCGCGATGCTCGTCGCCGTGGCCGCCGCCTTCTTCTCCCTGCGGAAAAAGGACGCATAACCATTCACCCCGGTTCGGGCGGTCAGAGGGCCATGCTTCTGGCCGCCCCTTTCATCTTCTTGGAATTTGAATAGTATGGACACTTTACATCACGCAAGGGAACGGCGGGGCTTCGCCCCGCACCCCACCAGGGCGGAGAGTATCCGCGACCTCAATCGGCGCAAGTCCGCTTCATGCGGACATTGCTTGTTTCGGTCGATCTCAGCCCGGACATGATAACCGCCACCGGCGGTTGTCCGGGCTTCGTCCCTGGACCCGCATAGCGGATGATGCTTGCATTGACGATCAAGCATGGTTCCCGCTGCTGCTTGAAGGAACGCGGATGTTTGGCTTGACGCCGTAGTGCTTCTGGCCCGGCGGCGAAGCCGCCAACCCGGATGCTTCGCATCCGGGGAAAGCCTGGGAATAATCCTCAGGGGAAAGTGAACTTTCCCCCTGGGATTTTCCCGGCTTTCTTGGGCCAGAAGCCTCAAGCGAAAGCTGTCTGGTTTTCCCAACGGAGTAATCTCGCTTATTGGGATGCAAGGGATGAAATCCCTTGCCGCAGGTCTGGGGGCGCGCAGCCCCCAGCGTATCCCCTTGTTTCGCAATGCGATAGTGATTTAAAGTGTTCTTTTCGCATTTGAGCCTTTACGATGAAGGAAGGAGGCTGGCATATAGTGAAGCGCTTGCTGATGATCGCGCTGCCGCTGTGTCTTTTCATCCTGCTCCTTCCGTGCGCGGCTGCTTCCCGGACGGATGACGGGGACGCGGACTGCTTTTCTTTCACGGCATGGAATGGCGGCTTTGCGGTGTCCAGGCTGACGGAAACGGGGAAAAGCCGGGAAACGCTCACCGTTCCAGCCGCCTATGAGGGCCTGCCCGTGCTGGCTTTGCAGGAAGGGGCCTTTGCCGGGAGCGAATGCCTGACGGAAGTACGCCTCCTGGAAAGCCTGCAATTTATTGCCGACGGCGCGTTCCGGGACTGCCCGGCGCTGCGCGGCATCCTGCTTTTCCAGGAGGACCCCAGCCGGTGCGCCGTGGGGCAGGGACTTTTGGAGGGCACCGACGCGGTGATTTCTGTGCCCGCCGACCGGTACGCCGCCTACTGCACCCACTATTTCTGGGCCATGTACGCGCCCTGGCTGCGCAGGATGGACGAAGCGCCATCGCTCTCCCCCACGCCATCCCCGACGCCGATGAAGTCCGTCACCCGCATCCGCTACGAAGGGAACGGCGGCACGGTGCGGGGGCAGGACAAAATGAACCTGACCCGGGAAATCACCTATGTCCACCAACGGGAAAACACCTTGCAGGGGACGGTATGGTTCGAGCGGGAAGGATATGTGATGACCGGCTGGAACACGGAGCCGGACGGCAGCGGTCTTGCCGTCGGCCTGGGCAGCCGGATCGACCCGCAGACGGCGGGTACGCTTTACGCCCAATGGCTGCCCTGCTCCCCGGACGCGGATTTTGACTGGGAAACGGATGGAAAAAGCGCTTCAATTACCGGGTATCATGGACAGGGGGATATTTGCGTTCTACCCGAAAAGCATGAGGGGCTTTCCGTCAGAACCGTTCGCACAGGCGCGTTTCGGGGAACGGATTTTTCTTTGCTGGTGTTTTCCCCTTCCCTGCGGACGGTGGAGGAAGGCGCGTTTCAGGACTGCGGGATCAATACGCTGTTATTATTTGACAGCCTGAAAACTGTTTCCGACGCTTGCTTCTCCGCCTGCCGCGGGCCGGAAACGCTGCGAATCAACGCCGCCACAAGCCCCGTATACAGCGGCAGTTATTTCGACACCTTCCAGGACAAATACGATTCCTTGTTATCGCTGCGGGGGAAGAAAAAGCTGGTGCTCTCCTCCGGCTCCTCCGGGCGGTACGGCTATGATTCCGCTTTGCTGAAACAGGCTTTCCCGGATCTTGAGCCTGTCAACATGGGCGTGTACGCTTTCACCAATGCCCTGCTCCAATTGCAGTTGATTTTGAAGCAGATGGAGGCGGGAGACATCCTGCTCTATGCCCCGGAGTTCGACGCCGTCCCCGAACAGTTCTGCGTTTCCAACCGGCTGGACACCGGCTTCTGGGCCATGATGGAGGGGAACTACGACTCCGCGGCGAAATTGGATATGGGTGCCTTTTCCGGGGTGTTCGACAGCCTGGGCGACTATCTGTCCATCCGTTCCCGGATGCCTGGGAAGGATTACGGCGTCAGCCCCGCCCATTACGACGACGACGGAAATTTCTATGCCTTTTCCACTTACAATCAGTACGGCGATTTTATCCTGCCCCGGCCCAACGGCGAAACCGACGGGCGATTGCGGCACAACATCGCCGATTACACGGTGAACAGCTTTCCGCTTGAAACCCTCCAAAGCCTGAATACTGCGCTTTCTCCCTTTGCGGAAAAGGGCGTTTCCGTGTTCTTCACCTACACGCCCCGGAACGTCCATTCCCTGACGGAGGCAAGCGCCCCGGAAGCGCGCCAAGCCCTGCATCAATGGCTGAAAGAAAACCTGGCCGTTCCCGTGATTTCGGAGATCGAAGATTCCCTGCTCCCAGGCCGCTATTTCTGGCTCATCGACAGCCACACCGGCACCGAGGGAGCCAGCATCCACACCCAGCGGGTGATACGCGATTTGCAAAACGCGCTGACCGACGCATCGTAAAGGAGCCCTGGACCATGAAAAAGATCGATTTCAACAGCGGCTGGACCTGCAAGCCTCTCTCCCGGCCAGGGGACGCCGTGCCTGTTACGCTGCCCCATGACGCCATGCGCACGGAAAAGCGCGTGCCGGACAGCGTAGGCGAAGCGAACATCGGCTGGTTCGAGGGCGGGGATTACGAATACCGCAAGGCGTTCACCGTGCCGGAGGAAGCCAGGGGCAAACACCTGGAGTTGCAGTTCGAGGGCGTATACCATGACCCGGAAATCACGGTGAACGGCAAGAAAGTGGAAGCGCCGCCCTACGGCTACACGGATTTTTCCATCGACCTGGACGGGCTGGTGAAGCCGGACGGGGAAAACGAAATTGCCGTGATCGCCCGTAACGCCGACCAGCCCAATTCCCGCTGGTATTCCGGCACGGGCATTTATCGCCCCGTATGGCTGTGGACGGGCGGGGACAAGCGCATCCTGCGGGACGGCATCCGCGTCACCACATTATCCATCCAACCGAAACGGATTCGCGTGGAACTTCGGGTGAACGGCGACGGTATTGCGGATTTGGAAGTGTTGGACGGGACGCGCTGCCTGGCCCGCTGTTCCGCCGCCGCCGTCAACGGCAAAGCAACACAGGAGATAGAATTGAGGGACGCGGCGCTGTGGAGCCCGGAAAACCCCAGACTGTACACCCTGCGGGCATCCTTTGGGGAAGACACGGCGGAAACGTCCTTCGGCATCCGCACACTGAGCTGGGACACGAAGCGCGGCCTGGCTATCAACGGCGAGCGCACCGTGCTGCGCGGGGCCTGCATCCACCACGACAACGGCGTGTTGGGCGCCTGCACCTATCCCGAAGCGGAGGAGCGCCGGGTGCGCATCCTGAAAGAAGCGGGCTATAACGCCATTCGTTCCGCCCACAACCCCGCCTCCAGGGATCTCCTGGACGCCTGCGACCGGCAGGGCATGCTGATGATGGACGAATACGTGGACTGCTGGTATATGCACAAAACGGAGCACGACTACGCTTCCCATGTGCTGGACTGGTGGAAGCGGGACTTGCGCAGCATGGTGGAAAAGGATTACAGCCATCCCTGCATCATTCTGTATTCCACCGGCAACGAGGTGGCGGAGAGCGCCCAGGCAAAGGGCATTCAATTGCAGCGGGACTTTACCGCGTACCTGCACGAAATCGACCCCACCCGGCCCGTGACCTGCGGCATCAACATTTTCTTTAACTTCCTGAGCAGCGTGGGCCTGGGCGTGTACAGCGACGAAAAAGCCCAGAAGCAGGCCGAGGCAGCCAAAGCCGGCGCTAAGAAACAGCAGGACGCGCCAAAGAAGAAAAAGAAGTCCGTGGGCTCGGAGTTTTTCAACAACATGGCGGCAAAACTGGGCACGGACTTCATGAAGTTCGGCGCTTGGCTGCCGCCCTGCGACTGGAAAACCCGGGACGTGTTCGCCGCCATGGACGTGGCGGGCTACAACTACGGCAGCTGGCGCTACCGCAAGGACTGCCGCAAATACCCGAACCGCCTGATTTTAGGCTCCGAAACCCTCATCGGCGACGCGCGGCAATTCTGGCAGCTGGCGAAAAACCATCCCCAAATCATCGGCGATTTCGTGTGGGCGGGCTGGGACTACATCGGCGAATGCGGCGGCGACAGCCCGGAGTACGGCAGCTACCGCACGGAAAACCCCGAAGACCGCATTCGCGGCGGCACCTGCCGCATCGACGCGACGGGCAAACTGACCTCCGAAGCGGATTACACCCGGGTGTGCTTCGACCTGGAAGCAGGCCCCCGGCTGGCGGTGGTGCCGCCCAGCGAGACGGAGAAGCCTACCCTCACCGGCTGGCAGCTGACCCGCGCTATCCGCTCCTGGACGTATCCCGGCTGCGAAGGAAAGGAAACCACGGTGGAGGTTTATTCCACCGCGAAGCAGGTACGCCTGACCCTGAACGGCCGGGAAATCGGCGTGAAGCGGGTGCCGAAAAACTGCCGGGTCCTGTTCAGCGTTCCCTATGAGCCGGGAGAACTAACGGTCGTCGCGCTGGATGAAAACGGAAAGGAAACCGGCAGCGACGTCCTGAACACGGCAGGAAATGAAACCATCCTGCGCCTGGAGGTGGAAACCGTGGTCTGCCGCCCCGGGGAAATGGTGTATCTGCGGATGCGCTATACCGACACAAAGGGCGAAATCAAGCCCCTGGAACGGCAGGAAATCACGGTATCAGCGGAGAATGGCATCATCATGGGCATGGCCAACGGCTGCACCTATTTCAGGGGCAACTACGCGCAAAGCACCGTCCCGGCCTATTTCGGGGAAGCCCAGGCCGTGGTGCGGGCGGGCCGGCCCGGCATCGTCCGGGTGACGGTCACGGACGGCAAGCAAAAAGCGGAAGCGGAAATCACCTGCGAGGAGTGAACGAGGATGGAGAAGCAACAGGCCCGATGGCTGTGGTATCCCGGCGACCTGGAAAAATACCACGCTTTAAAGCAGAATTTCTCCCGGGTGGAACGGGGCTGCCCCTGGCCCGCCTTCTGGAAAAGCGATGGGTTTCGCCAGCGGGTGGCCTTCCGCCGGACGTATCAGCTGAATCGGGAAACGTCCTTTACCGTGTCCGGCACACCCGGCGCGGCGGGCTACGCCGACGTGAACGGGCGCAAATATCCCTTCGGGCAGCCTATTCCCTGCGAAGCCGGGGAAGTGAAAATCGCGCTGCATATCGGCTGCATCGGCTGTGTCCCGGCGGTTTACGTGCAGGGGGATGTGATCTGTTCTGACGAAGGCTGGACGGTGGAGGACTATTGCGTTCTCGCCGTGCCCGCCGCCTGCAACCGGTATTTCACCGCGCCGGAACAGAACGTGGCGGAATGGCCCCGGCTGGAAACCGTGTATGCGCCTGTTTCGGCGGAAGCCGTCAACGGCGGCGCGCTGTTTGCCTTTGAAACGGAGCTGACCGCCGAACTGGAGGTCAAGGTTTCAGGGAAGGAAGCGCCGCTGGTTTACCTGGGCGAATCCCGGGCCGAAGCGCTGGACACCAAGAACTGCTACTTCTTCTGCCATCCTGACCCGGAAACCGGCCGCTGTCCCCGTCAGGCCGTACGGTATGCTTTTATTCCGGGGATTCAGCCGGAAGAAGCCGCTGTCCGCGCTTTCCATCAATACGTGGATATTCCCGTCCGGGCGTCCTTCCATTGCGACGATGAGGAACTGAACCGCATTTTCGCCGTGGCGGCCCACACCTTTTCCCTGTGCTGCGACGTGTTTTTCCTGGACGGCGTGAAGCGGGACAAGTGGATCTGGAGCGGCGACGCGTATCAATCCCTGTTCGTGAACCGTTACCTGACGGGCGACAAGGAGATCGAGCAGCGCACCCTCACCGCCCTGCGGGGCAACGACCCGGTGACCACCCACATCAACACCATCCTGGATTATTCTATCCTGTGGATTTTAGCCATGGGTGAGCATTACGAAACCTACCGGGACGACGCCTATCTGCGCCGGATGCGGCCCCAGATGGCGAGCCTGATGGACTTGCTCATGAGCCAGCGGGACGAACACGGCTTCCTCCTCGGCAGGCCCCAGGACTGGGTGTTCATCGACTGGGCGGATTTTGACCGGGACGGCCCCCTCTGCGCGGAACAAATGCTTTTCGCCGCGGCCTGCGGTGTGATGGCCAAGTACGGCGCGGCGGAGGAAAAAGCGTTCTATGAAAAAGAGCGGGCAGCGCTGCTGTCCGCTATCGACCAATATTTCTGGGATCGGGAAAAGGCCGCTTACGTGGATTCCTTCACCTCCGGCAAGCGCCATGTGACCCGCCACGCCAACATCCTGGCCATCGTGTTTGATTTGATCAGCGAGGAACGCAAGCGGGAAATCGCCAGGAGCGTGCTGTTCAATCCCGCCGTGCCCGCCATCACCACGCCCTATTTCCGTTTTTTTGAGCTGGACGCCCTGTGCAGGCTGGGATACTTGAAGGAAGTGCTGGCGGAAATTAAAAGCTACTGGGGCGGTATGCTGAAGCTGGGCGCTGTCACCTTCTGGGAGGAATACGACCCCGCCCTGCCTCTGGAACAGCAGTACGCCATGTACGGCGACCCCTTCGGCAAGAGCCTGTGCCATGCCTGGGCCGCCAGCCCCATATATCTGCTGGCTCGGTACTTCGTCGGCCTGAAAGCCGACGCCTCCGCGCCGGAGGGCTACGTTCTTGAGCCGGCAAAGGGATTCTTTCATCAGCTGGAATGCGTTTTGCCGCTGAAAGAGAAAACCGTGACGATTCATCAATCGTTCCAGGAAAACCAAAGCGGAGGGAACGCCGGAGGCGGTTTGACGGCCTCCATACCGGGAAAGCCATAAAGGGCACCTGAAAAGCGTCCTCAGCGACGAATCGCTGAGGACGCTCTTTTTTGATAGACCGCGGAGTATCAGTCGATATCCGCGTAGGTCCAGATGACGTCGCCGAGGGCCAGGCGGATCACGCCATGGACGTTGGGCTTGAGCATCTGGGCGGTGGTGTAGTAGTACAGGGGGTTGACGCCGCCGGTGGCCATCAGAACCTTTTCAGCTTCGGCAGCCAGCTTGGCGCGCTCAACGGGATCGGTGGCGGCCTTCACTTCGTCCACCAGCTTGTCGTAGGCTTCGGCCCAGGTCTTGTCGCCTTCCAGGCCCCAGTAAGCGCCCATACCGGCGTCAGCGGTGACTTCGCTGTTGCGGGTGTAGTCGCCGATGGGACGGCCCAGGCGAGGATAGTTGTTGCCGGAAGCGGAGATGAAGATCTCCAGGAAGTTGACAACGTCGTTGAAGTCGGCGATCCAGCCCATACGAGCAGCTTCGGCGTCGCCGGCCTTCAGCTTGGTCTGCAGGGTGGCCCAGGCTTCCTGGTTCACCACGCCCTGGATGCCGAACTGGTTCCAGGTCTCCTGCACGTACTGGATGATCAGGGCGTTGTTGCCGCTGTTGTTGAAGGCAAATTCAATGGGCGGGAAGTCGGTGAACTGGATGTCGCCGCCCTCGATGGTGCCGGTGTAGGGATAGCCCAGGTCGATCAGGGTCTGCAGGGCTTCCACCTGGTCCACGGTCAGGTCGGGGTTCACGTCGGAGAATTCGTTGGTGCCTTCATACCACTTGCCGTAGCCCTCGGCGATACGAACGTTGCTGTTCAGGCCGTCGGAAAGGCTGTCCGGGAAGAAGCCGGTGGCGGGCACTTCGCCGCCCTTGGTGATGTAGGTGACCACATCGTAGCGGTTGATCAGCTGGCCCAGGGCGAAGCGGGCTTTGCTCTGCTCCTGCACGGTGAGCTGCTTGGAGGCGGGGCTCAGATCCTTGTGCACGTTGAACAGGATGTAGTAGGTGCCCTGGGTAGGCCAGAAGACCAGTTCGCCGGGATAGGTGGCGTTCAGGCGGTCATACTCGGTGGAGGAGATGGACTGGATGTACTGCACGGTGCCGTTTTCGTAAGCGGTCAGGATGGCGGTGTTATCTTCGGACAGATAGAAGTTCAGGCCGTCCAGCTTCACGTTTTCGGCGTTCCAGAAGTAGGGGTTCTTCTCGAAGGAAATCACGTCGTCCACGGCGTACTTGGTCATTTTGAACGGGCCAAGGCCGACGTAGGTTTCAGGGTTGGTGGCCCAGATGCCTTCATTGTCGGCGATATCTACGCGGACGGGATAGAAGGGCACGAAGGCGCACAGGTTCAGGAAGTAGGCGCAGGGCTGGGGCAGATGCACGACCAGGGTGCGAGCCGCGTCGTCCGCGTCGATGTCCAGGCCGCCGTCGGCGGTGCGGGCGATCACGTCATACAGGAAGCCGTAGTCGGCGCCCAGTTCGGGGGAAGCGGCGCGTTCCCAGGAAGCCTTGATCTGGGAAGCGGTGGCGTCGGTGCCGTCGGACCACTTGAGGCCCTCGCGCAGCACGAAGGTGTAGGTCAGGCCGTCCTCGGACATTTCGTAGGACTCGGCCAGGTCGGGCTTGAGCACTTCTTCGCCCTTGTCGTTGACCTCATAGGTGGTCAGGCCGGCAAACGCGGAGCGGATGATGTTGGAACCGGCGGATGCGCTGTTCAGCGCGGGGTCCATAGACAGGGGGGTGCCGCCGCCCAGGAACAGGCTGACGACCTTGCCGCCCTCCGCGGACGCGAAGGAAGCGACGCTCAGCACCATCACCAGTGCCAGCAGAAGAGCAACGATCTTCTTCATTAGGGGATCCTCCTTTTGGAAAAAATATATTTGTTCACGCCATGCGGCGGGAAACACGGGGGGAGGGAGGGAATAGGGATTAGGGATTAGGGATTAGGGATTAGGCAATAGGCAATAGGCATTAGGGATTGGGCATTAGGGATTGGGCAGGCCGTTTTTTGTGACCATGGATCACAAACAAATGAATGCCGGATATTTTGCCTATTGCCTAATGCCTATTGCCTGATTCCTCTTGCCTGCTCAGACATGATGGCACGCCACGAAATGGTTCGGGGACACCTCGCGCATGGCGGGGCAGCTTTGGGCGCATTCCTTGGTGGCCCGGGAGCAGCGGGTGCGGAAGGGGCAGCCGGTAGGCATTTTCAGGGGGCTGGGTACGTCGCCCTCCAGCACGATGCGTTTCTGCTTCCGGCTCTCCTGCGGGTCGGGGATGGGCACGGCGCTCATCAGGGAGATGGTGTAGGGATGCACGGGATGATGGGTCAGCTCGTTGGAAGAGGCCAGCTCCATCATGTGGCCCAGGTACATGACCGCGATGCGGTTGGAGATATGCTTGACCACGCTGATATCGTGGGCGATGAACAGATAGGTCAGGCCAAACTGGTTCTGCAGATCCTCCAGCATGTTGATGACCTGGGCCTGGATGCTCACGTCCAGGGCGGACACCGGCTCGTCGCACACGATAAACTCCGGCTTGGAGGCCAGAGCCCGGGCGATGCCGATGCGCTGCCGCTGGCCGCCGGAAAACTCGTGTGCGTAGCGGGTGGCGTGCTCGGTGTTCAGGCCCACCAGCCGCATCAGTTCATGCACCCGTTCTTCCCGGGCTTTCTTGTTTTCGCACAAGTGGTGCACGTCGATGGGCTCCGCCACAATGTCCGCCACCGTCATGCGGGGATTCAGGGAGGAATAGGGGTCCTGAAACACCATCTGCGCCCGGCGGCGGTACTCTTTCAGGGATTCCTTGCTGCCGATCTTCCTGCCGTCGAACCAGATTTCCCCGCCCGTGGGCTGGTACAGGTAGAGCATGGTGCGGCCAACCGTTGTTTTGCCGCAGCCGCTCTCCCCCACCAGGCCGAGGGTTTCGCCTTTGCGGATATCAAAGGATATATCGTCCACGGCTTTGAGCATGGCGGTTTTCAGGAAGCCGGTGGAAATGGGGAAGTACTGTTTCAGATGGCTGATCTGCACCAGGTATTCCGGGCTGGGGGCAAAGGCTTTTTGTTCACTCATGATCCTCCACCTCCACCGTGCCCTCCGCGGGGCGTTCTTCATAGCAGGCGCCGTTTTTGATATTGATCCAGCAGGCGGACAGATGGTCGCGGCCCACCCAGTATTCCTTGGGCTTTTCCTTCAGGCAGATTTTCATGGCCCGGTCGCACCGGGGCGCGAAGGGGCATCCCGGCGGCATATGCAGCAGGTCGATGGGCGTGCCGGTGATGGGCACCAGCCGGGTCTTTTCATCGTCGCTCATATCGGGAATGGAGCGCATCAGGCCCCGGGTGTATTCGTGCATGGGGTGGTAGAAAATGGCGTCCGCCGTGCCGCGCTCGCACACGCCGCCGGCGTACATGACGATCACTTCGTCGCAGATTTGGGCGATGACGCCCATATCGTGGGTGATCATGATGATGGACATGCCCAGTTCCTTTTGCAGGGAAAGCATCAGCTCCAGAATCTGGGCCTGGATGGTCACGTCCAGGGCGGTGGTGGGCTCGTCGGCAATCAGGATATCCGGTTCGCAGGCCAGGGCCATGGCGATCATCACCCGCTGGCGCATGCCGCCGGACAGCTCGTAGGCGTATTGGTTGATGCGCTTTTCCGGCTCGGAAATGCCCACCAGCTTGAGCATTTCGATAGCCCGTTCTTCCGCCTGCTTTTTGTTGCGGTCGGTGTGCAGGATGATGGCTTCCCGAAGCTGGTTGCCGATGGTAAAGGTGGGGTTCAGGGAAGTCATGGGGTCCTGGAAAATGATGCTGATTTTGTTGCCCCGGATCTTGCGCATTTCCTCGTCGCTCTTGCCCACCAGCTCGTCGCCGTGGAGCTTGATGGAGCCGGACACGATGCGGCCGGGATTGGTGAGGATTTGCAGGATGGAGTAGGCGGTGACGGACTTGCCGCTGCCGCTCTCCCCCACGATGCCCAGCACCTTGCCCTTGTCCAGCTGGAAGGACAGGCCGTTCACGGCCTTTACTTCGCCGGAGGGGGTGAAAAAGGAGGTATGCAGGTCTTTGACTTCGAGCATGCTCATGGTTTGCTTCCCTCCTTATGAACGCAGTTTGGGGTCGAAAGCGTCCCGCAGGCCGTTGCCCAGCAGATTGAAGGACAGCACGATCAGGAAAATGGACAGGGCCGGGAAAATCAGCTGGTAGGGATAGGAGCGCAGGCCCGTCCGCGCGTCGGAGGCCAGGGAGCCCAGGGACGGCATGGGGATGGACACGCCCAGGCCCAGGAAGCTCAGGAAGCTTTCGGTGAAAATGGCGCTGGGAATCTGCATGGCCGCCACGATGATGATGACGGACACGCAGTTGGGAATCATATGCTTGCGGATGATGCGGGCCGGGGACGCGCCGATGGCCTTGGAGGCCAGCACGTATTCCTGCTCCTTGATGGACAGGATCTGGCCGCGCACCTGGCGGGCCATGGACACCCAGTACAGCAGGCCGAACACAATGAAGATGGACACCATGCCCGCGCCCAGCTTGGCGATCAATTCGCTCTTGGAGGTGGACACCCAGTCCTTGATGGCCACCGACAGCAGAATCACGATCAAAACATCCGGCAGGGAGTAGATGATATCCACGATGCGCATCATGATCATGTCCACCTTTCCGCCGAAATAGCCGGAAATGGAGCCGTAAATGATGCCGATCACAATGACGATCAAAGCGGAGAAGATCCCCACCAGCAGGGAAATGCGGGTGCCGTAAATGACGCGGATGGCGTAGTCCCGGCCCAGGGCGTCGGTACCCATGATATGGGGAAATACGTCGATGCCCTTCTTGATTTTCGCCTGCTCCTTGGCACTGTACTGGAAGGGCGCCAGGTTCTGGGCGGACACATCCTGCTTGGTGTAGGTGTAGGGATAGAAGTTGGGCACGATAAAGGCAATCAGCGCGATGAGGAGGATCACGCACAGGGAGATCATGGCGATGTGGTTTTTCCGCAGGCGGCGCATGGCGTCCCGCATGAAAGAGACGGACTCCCGCATGGTCACCTGCTGGGCTTTTTCTTCGTCGCTGGCCTTGTCAAACAGATTGGGATCAATCTGCAGGCTCAAAGGGTTTTTGAAATTCTTGTTTTCAGACATGTCGTTTCCCCTGCTTCGTTTAATATCTGCAATTCCTGTGCGTCAGGTCAGGTCGATGCGTGGATCGACCACCTTATAGAGAATATCGCCGATGAAATTCATCAGGATGATCATGGTGGCCAGGAAAATGGTCACGCCCATGATCATCATATAGTCAGTGCGCAGCATGCTGTTGGTGAACAGCCGGCCCAGGCCGGGCACGGAGAAGATGTTTTCCACCACCATGGAGCCGGTGAGAATGTAGGCCATCATGGGGCCCGCGTAGGTGATAACGGGGGTCAGGGTATTTTTCAGGGCGTGCTTGAAAATCACCTTGGTGTTGCTCACGCCTTTGGCCCGGGCGGTGCGGATATAGTCCTGGCCCAGCACGTCCAGCATGGAGGAGCGCTGCAGGCGGGTCACATAGGCCATGGGATACAGGCTCAGGGAGATGATGGGCAGCACCAGCCCGCCGGGCTGGTTTCCCATGGAGGGCAGCCAGCTCAATTGCAGCGCGAAGACCAGCAGCAGGATTGTCGCCATCACGAAGGACGGCATGGAGACCAGCGCCGTCGTGAGCACCTGAATCAGCTTATCCAGCGCTTTGCCCCTTTGCAGCGCCGCAACGGAGCCGAAGATCACGCCCAGCACAATCGCCAGCAGGCCCGCCGTGAATCCGATGCGGGCGGAATAGGAGAAACCGCCGATGATCAGGTCGATCACCGTGTTGCCCACCCAGCCGGTGGACAGGCCGAAATCCCCGTGGAGGATGCTCCACAGGTAATTGAAAAACTGCACCGTCACCGGCTTGTCAAAGCCGTATTTGGCTTCCAGCGCGGCGATGACCGCGTCGCTCTTGGCCTTTTCAGAACTGAAAGGGCTGGCCGGAATGGCGTGCATCACAAAAAAAGTGATGGCAATCACCAGAAAAATGGTCAGCAGCGCCATCAGCAGGCGTTTGAATAAATAAGAGAAAAACTTCGCGTTCATCAACGTATCTCCCCATCAGCGCTTGGTCGGCGTGAAAACCGTATGTTTTAGAAAACTATATTAATTGTTTTTTTTCCGTTCGTCAAGCGCAAAGCTGATTCTATACATAAAAAAGACAACACGATTCAAGTATTTCTGGGGGAACCGCTCTTTGGCGTCCAAAGAGCGGTTCCCCCAGGCCCCTTCCGAGAAAGACGAAAAAATATTATCCGCAAGTATTCAGATGATGCAGAATGATAATCATTTTGCTTTTTGGAAGGGGGTCTGGGGGAAACTCTTCGTTGCCTGAATTGTAACCGCGATTCCTCCCGGCATCGCAAATTCCGCTTTTCATTTCTTCGGAGATGTACTATAATAAATAAATCCTGCGATGAAAGGCTCCCGCGGATGCGGGAAAACGGCATGGAATGTTATCCTGTTCCGAAAACAAAGGAGCGATGGCGCCGAAGAACGGACAGCCTGCATGCGTCCGCGCGGAGGAGGGAAGGCCGGATGGACAAACGCTATGCCGTCGGGATGTACGGCGGGAAGTTTCTCCCCTATCACAAAGGGCACTTTTACTGTCTGGAAACTGCGTCGAACATGTGCGGAAAAGTGTGGCAGATCCTGACGGCGGGCGGCGTGGAGGAAGAAGCGTTTCTCCGGAACGCGTCCCCGGAGGACCGGGCGCTGCTCAGCCCGGAGGCGCGGTTCCGCCGCATGGAAGCGGCAGGGCAGCGCCTTGGCAACGTGGAAACCATCCTGCTGGACATTTCCCGCTGCCGCACACCCGACGGGCGGGAAGATTGGGACGCGGAAACGCCCCTGATCCTGGAAAGATGCGGGAAATTTGACGCGGTGTTCGGCAGCGAGCCTTCCTACGCCGCCTATTTTTCCCGGGCATATCCCTGGGCGGATTATATCCTGGTGGACCCGCTTCGGAAGCATTATCCCATCAGCGGAACGGCGATACGAAACGAAAAGGAAGCGGCGGACAGGTGGATCGTGTGACATCCGACGGCTGGCGCAACATGAAGAAGAGCTTCCGGGCGCTGAAATGGTATGAAGGGCTGATGGCCGCCGTCATGGCCCTGATCGCGGTCTGGGCCATGGTGCAGGCGTTTGCCGCGCCGTCCGAGGGGGGCAACCCGCCCTGGCTGACGGCGGTGAATTTTGTCAGCGCCATCGCGGGCATTTTCTGCGTGTTTTTCTGCGCCAAAGCGTCCGTCAGCAATTTCGCCTTCGGGCTGATCAATACCATTGCCTATATCGTCTATCTGTGGTATTGGCATATCTGGGGCACCATGTGCCTGGAGCTGTTCCTGTATCTCCCCATGGGGGTGATCGGGTGGATCAACTGGGCCCGGCACCGGGATGAAAAGCGGCGGGAACTGACGAAGGCGCGCCGGATGAACCTTTGGCAAAACGCGCTGACCGCTTTGGTGATTCTGGCCTCGACCCTGGTATATCATAAAATCCTGGTTTCCGCGGGCGGCGAAGTGGCCTGGCTGGACGCCGCCACCGTGGCCATCGGCATCGTGGCGACGGCGCTGCAGACCTTCCGTTTCCGGGAGCAATACATATGGTGGCTGGTTACGGACGTGGTGGCCGTGGCCATGTACATCCAGCATTTTGATCCGGTGTATCTGACCAAAAAGAGTATTTACCTGATCGTGGCGGTCCTGGGGCTGATCAACTGGGTGCGCCTGAGCAGGCAGAACGGGGAGAACAAGTGATGAAGCAGGCGAAGAAAAGCCAAATGTCCTGGTGGCTGGCAGGCATCCTGGCGCTGCCCTTCCTGGATTACGCTTTGCTTCGGCTCATCGTGCTTTCCTTCCTGGAAAACAAACTGGAAACAGGGCTGTTTCTGATTTTTTACCTGCAGTTTGTTCCCCAGGAAATCGTCCTGCGCAGGATTTTGGGGAAAAAGAGAGACCGCCCGTGGTATTACTGGGCCGGCTGGATCTGCCGGTGGGCCTGGATCCTGATGATCGCGCTGTCCATCGTGCATCTGATGATGGGTTACGCATGGGAAGGGCTGCTGGCGCCCGATCTTTACCAAAGCGGCCTGTGGATGGATCAGGCGCTTCTTCCCCTCCGGTGGATCTTTTCCATCAGTGGAATCGCGGTGATGCTGATACGGAAGGAAACGCGAAAGAAAGCCCTGATTCATTCGGCCATTGCGTTCTCGTCCATGTTCCTGGGCCTTGGGATCGCAAACCGGATTTATCCGCTGAAAAACAATCCTTCACTTTCCAACCTGCTGGCCAATTGTTTCCTTTTCCTGATCCCTCACCTGCACGGCCTGGGCGGCGCGCTGTTTTGGCCGCTGTTTGGGAAAAAGGCCCAGAAAGAAGACGCGGCGAGGAAAGCCGTCCCGGTGCAGGCTCTGCCGCGCAGGCCCGCGCCCGTTCGTGCGGCCGTTCCGCAGCCGAGCCCGCAGAAGGCAAATCCGCAGAAGGCGAGCCCGCAAATGCCGAAAACCGCGGCGGCGCAGACAGCCCCGCCGCGGGATGCCGAGCAGGAGCTGGCGGAACGGAAAGCCGCTTATGAAGCGCGGATGCGCAGGATGGCGGCCGCGAGCAAAAAGGAGCTGGATCGGATATCCGTGGACGAGCTGCTGGAAAAAACGGCCGTCCGCCTGTTTTACGAAGGCCGGGCCGCCGCGGCGCTTGGCGGGCAAAGGCAGCTAATCTACTGGATGGCCCAGGCGGTGCCCCGGCTGAACGGCCTGATCCGCCAGCCGATGGGAAAACGGTTCTTTGCCCCGGCGCTTCCGGACGATCCCGACGCGTTCAAGCCCCTCCTGGATTCTCTGTTGACCGAAGCCGCCCGCCTGCTGGAAAGCAAGGACGCCTCCACGAATCAGGACGCGGGACGAAGCGCCGACCCGGAAGCCCTGTGCGCCGGCTGGTACGCCCTGACCCGCTTTGCCGCCGTCCGTCCAGACGGCAGCGTCTTTCTGCGGGAGGCGGAAGCACTGAAAGCCCGTTTCAAAAAGGAAAAGCCCCTCCACGCGTGGCTGAAAAGCGCGTATGAATCCGCGGAAGAAAGGGATCCCAAATGAATCAGGAAACCCTGCTGAAATTTATCCATCGGATCATTACGGTCAATACGGACGCCCCGGCCCTGGCGCTGGACGAGCTGGAAGCCATCCTGAAAAAGCAGGGAGCATCCCAGGAGCTTCTGGCGCTGATCCGGTCCGCAAGGCAGGGCGCGGCGGAAAGCTCCGAGACCATGAGAAAAACGGTGTCCGCTTCCCCCGCCCTATCTCCGCAAGACCTGCAAACCGCCGTCACCCGCGCCCATGAACAAAAGCTCCGGGATGAAGCGGCAAGCAGAAACGGCAGGTGCTGACGGATGGACGAGCAGTTTTTTATGGATGACCGGGCGCTGGTGCTGAATCACACGGTGCTGACCCTGCAGTGCGACGGCCCGGTTTTCACGCTCCCCGCTGAATTCGGCGGCTATGCGGCGACGGCGGTGGGCGGCGGCGCGCTGCAGATCAAGAATGTGCAGGAATTGTCCATTGCGCCGGGATATACGGAGCTCAAGGAAAACTGCCTGTGCTATACGGCGGCCCTGAAACGGATGAACGTGCCCGAAACGGTGCAGTCGATCTCGCCCATGCTGTTTGTCGCCAAGCACTATTCGGTCAATCCGGTATTTGCCATTGCCCGCGCCTTGCAGCCGGCTGTGTTTCTGGATATACGCCGGATGATGCTGCGGACGGAAGGAAAGAAGCGGCTGCTGCCGCCCGCGCTGCTGCAGCGGAACGAAATGGAGCCCGTCCGCTGCCTGATGCAGAATACCGCTCCGCCCGCCGCCGTCATCCGCAGGGAGATGCGCGTCCTGTTTTTCGGGCATCTGCCGGACGACATAAGCCGCGGGTTCTATTCCGGCACGGTTTTTGATCCCCGGCCCTGTTTTGATTTTGTTTCCGGCAGGAAAGAAACGGAAGAATACACCGCCGTCATGGAAATGATCGAGGCGGATGATCCCGGGTGGCACGATCCTGAAACGGAAAGAAAGAGCGATTTGAACATCCGTTTCGGCAATTCTCCCTTCACGCTCGCCTCATGCCCCGAGGTGAGCGTCGCGGTGAGCGAAGCGCTCCCCGAAGCGCCCGGGCCGGACGGGCAGTTCCACGCAGCGTTTCTTTTGTTCAGGAAGCATTTGTTTTTCCCCGCGCTGCGGCGCGTCCGGCATCGGGGCGCCGATTGGTGGATCTACAGCCGGAATTACCTGACCGGCAGCGCGGAATGCCCGTACCTGCGCGAGGACGTCGGCGTGTTCGGCCGGGACGGGCTGGTGACGGACCGGAAAACTTCGGAGGACGTCTATGCAAAATACAGATTCCTTTCCCTGCTCTGACGCGCCTCGGAGCAAGAGGGGGACGATCCTGGGGAAGGAAGTGGCGCTGAAAAGCTACGTCTGCTCCCCTGACGGCGTGCATTACCGGCCTAAGGAAGGCGGGATCCGGCTGCAATTGTCCATCCTCCTCACCCGGTATTGCGACGCCCATTGTCCTTTCTGCATCGCCGCGCCCACGGACGATCCCCGGACGCTGTCGCTCTCCGCTCTGGAAAAGACGCTGCTGCTGCTAAAAAAAGAGGACTGTGTCCGCGGAATCTCCATCACCGGGGGCGAGCCTTTCTCCCGCCCGGAATTGCTGAATGAAGCGGTGTCCATGATCTTCCGGATTTTTGGTTACGGCATGGAAATCACCATTGACACCAACGGCACCGGCCTTCAGCATTTGAGGGATATCCGCGAGCTTGCGCATGTGGACACGGTGCATATCAGCCGCCACCATTGGCTGGACGAAAAAAACGAAGCGCTGTTCGGACGCCCGATGCCGTCCGCAGAGGAGCTGCGGGAAGCCATCCTGTCCGTCGGCATCCGGGATCTTTTCGTGCTCAACTGCATGCTGCTCAAGGGCTTTGTGGAAACGCCGGAGGACGCCCGCCGCTACCTGGATTTCGCCATCGGAACAGGCGCGCAGAAAGTGTCCTTCATCACCGGCACCCCGGTGAACGATTTCGTCCGGCGGCGCCGGGTGGCTTACGAAGATGTGCTCCGGGCGGACGATCCGTCGCTCCTGTTCACCCGGGGCTTTCAGGATTACACTTTTTGCCGCTGCCAGGACGGAATTTATGTTTCGTCCCAGGGCCGGCTGATCGAATTCTACGGGCGGCATTCGGAGCCGGGCGGCTGCGAATACTGCCGGGGGCTGACGCTGACGCCGGAAGGCACCCTGACGGCGGGCTTTGGCGGGCCCGTGCTGTATCAGGCGTGAGAAGGAGGCGGGAAACTTGAATCACCAGGCGATCCAGGAGGATCTGCAGCGGTTCAAAACCCAAATGCTGATGTACCGGCCTTTCTTTGGCGATATCCTTCTGCGGCTGCCCATCGTGCAGGACGACAGCATTCCCACCGCCTGCACCGATGGCCGCACTATCCGTTGGAGCAGCCGTTTCTTCTCCTCCCTGACCAGCGCCCAGCGGCATTACGTGCTGATGCACGAGGTGCTCCATACCCTGCTGATGCATCCCACCCGCATGGAAGGCCACGACCCGGAAATATGGAACGTGGCGGCGGATATGGTGGTCAATTCCATGTGCGATAAAATATGCGCCGATGTCAACAAGCTCCAGCCCGAAAAGCTGATGGAGCGCCCGTCCGACGGGATTTTCGCGACGATCACCGCCGATTGCACCGTGGAATCCCTGTACGGCATGCTCAAGGCGGATTATGAGAAGCACGGGAACAAAGCGTCGATTAAGAAGGATTACAAGCCCGGCATGCATAGCCGCGCCATCACGGTGGAAATCACCCCGGATCGGGATCTGCTTCCCGGCGGATTGGGAGGCCGTCCCCTGACCGCCCGGGAAAAGCAGCTGCTGGAGCAGCAGATCTCTGCGCTGATCCGGAATGCGGCCGCCGGGGACCGAAGCGATTTCGGCAGCTATTTCATTCCCCGGGAACTGGTGAAGCTGACGCAGCCCAAGCCTGTCTCCTGGCGGCAAATGCTCAAAGAGCATCTGACGGAAGTCACCAGCGACGACGCCTCCTACGCCACCCCGGAACGAAAATACCTGCACATGGATCTGATCCTGCCCGGCTACTGCCTGACGGAGGATGGCGATCTTGAATCGCTGTGGGCCTTTGTGGACAGCTCCGGCTCCATCAGCGGCGATACGCTGAACCAGTTTTTGACGCAGCTGTACCGGATCGTGAAGGAATTTCACTGCGAGCTGAATATTTGCTACTGGGATACCCAGGTGACGGATATTTATAAAACAATTCGGAGCGAAAAGCAGGTGCTGACCTGCCAGCCCCATCACTCCGGCGGAACGGACATTAACTGCGTGTACCGGTGGATGGAGGAACACCGCGTCAGACCCGACGTGACGCTGATCCTGACCGACGGCTATTTCGGTTCCGTATCGGCAGAAAACCGCAGGCTCCTGCGTCCGCGGGACACGGTGCTCTGCATTTCCAACGACAGCCAAAACCCCGAATACGGGAAGATTGGCAGGATTTGCCGCCTGATTTGATGAAAGGGAGAGAAACGCCATGACCATCCGTGAATTTCAGGAAACCATCGAATTCAATATCGAGCACAATCTGAAGCACTCCATCCTAGGCCTGGGCGCGCCGGGCGTGGGCAAATCGCAGATCATCCGCCGGATCGGGAAAAAGTACGGGTTCAAGGTGATCGATATCCGCCTGGCCCAGATGAGCGAGGTGGAAATCGGCGGCCTGATTTATCCCAACGAAAGCCGCACGAAAACCGTATGGCTGGCGCCGGACATCCTGCCCAACGAGGAACGGGACGGCAAGAATACCATCCTGCTGCTGGACGAGATTACCTCCTGCACCAAGCGGGTGCAGGTGGCGGCGTATCAGCTGATCCTGGACCGGCGCATCGGCCAGTATACCCTGCCGGAAGGCACCTTCGTGGTAGCGCTGGGCAACCGGGAGGACGACGACGGCGTATACATCCATCTGGCCGGGCCCCTGGCGGACCGCTTTGAAATCCATTATATCGAATCGGATTTTGAAAGCTGGAAATATGACTTCGCGCTGAAAAACGGCATTCATCCGTTTGTGATCGATTTTCTCACCTTTAAGCCCGCCGCCCTGCATACCCAGGACCCCGACAGCGGGGAAATGGTGTTCGCCACGCCCCGTTCCTGGGAGCGGGTCAGCGATATCCTGAATATCGACGATGATATTCACAAAGAAGTGATCAAAAACAAAATCATTGGCAACGTGGGCACGGTGGAAGGCACGCAGTTTGTGGAATACTGCAAGCAGCACCATCAGACCGTACCCGTTCAGAAGCTGCTGGACGGCAGCGTGAAAATGCCCGACAGCCCGGAAGAGCTGGCCCTGCTGGCGGATAGGCTGACAAACCATGTGAGTTTCCTTGCCAAAAACGATACAACAAGCCTGCCGCAGGAACAGGAAAAGCAGGTGGAAGACGTTATCCTGGCGCTGATTCGGCTTCCCCAGGCGGAATATGCGCTGATGGGGTTGAAAAAGCTGATGGAAATGAATCGGGAAGCTGTCAAGAAGGTGTTTTCCGGCATGGATCAGCCGGAGGTCATCCGTTTCGTGGAACGGCATAAATTTGCCATGGGCCTGACCGCGGGCGGCCTGTCCGGGGATGCCAGGAAAAACTGGATGGCTTTGTGGAAATAGCCGTCTGATATTTTTTCCGGGAAAACATGTCCATGTTTCAGGCGTCAAATCCCACAATACCGATTGTCAAACCTGTCTTCCAGGTTATATAATGGAAAAAACACAGGGAAAGGCGGAAAACCCATGAAGAAAAGCATCAGCATTGACCGCGGGGACAAAGCGGCATTCAGAAACCTGACCAATTACTGCGTCGGCACCGGCCGGCTGGATCTGGCGCTGCATCGGGAATACCAGGAGCAGCTGAAAGCGGTGCAGGAAAAATGCCATTTCCGCTACATCCGCGGCCATGGCCTGTTCAGCGACCAGATGGGCATTTACCAGGAATGGGGCCCGCCCTTCGCCGAAAAGCAGCAATGGTACTGCTTCACCTATCTGGACCGGGTGATGGACGCTTACCTGGAAAACGGGCTGGAACCCTTCCTGGAGCTGGGCTTCATGCCGGAAAAGCTGGCGTCCTCGGAGCAGACGCTCTTTTATTGGAAAGCCCACACCGTGCCGCCCAAGGACATGGCGGAGTGGCAGCGCTTAATAAAGGAAACCTTAAAGCATCTGGCCCGGCGCTACGGCAGGGAGCGTGTGGAAGCCTGGCCCTGCGAAATCTGGAATGAACCGAACCTGCCCGGCTTCTGGGAAAAGGCGGACAAGCCCAAGTATCTGGAACTGTACCGCGCCACGGTGCAGGCGGTGAAGGAAATTCTGCCCGGCATGCGCGTGGGCGGCCCCGCCATCTGCGGCGGCGAAGGCAGCCAGCAGTGGATCGCCGATTTCCTGGCCTTCTGCCGGGATGAAAGGCTTCCCGTGGATTTCGTGACGCGCCACGCCTACATGGGCCAGCAGCCGGAACACAAAGGCCGCTACCTGTACCACACCATGAGCGCCCCGGACGTGCTGATCAGCGAGATGCAAAAGAGCCGGGAAGTGATCGACTCCTTCCCGGAATACAGGGGCATTCCCCTGTATATCACCGAATTCAACACCAGCTATAACCCCTTCTGCCCCATTCACGACACCAACCTGAACGCCGCCACCTGCTGCGCGCTGCTGTCCCGCCTGGGCGACGTGGCGGACGGCTACAGCTATTGGACCTTCGGCGACGTGTTCGAGGAGCAGGGCATCCCCACCCGGCCCTTCCACGGCGGCTTCGGCATGATGGCCAACGGGCTGATTCCCAAGCCGACCCTGTGGGCCTTCTCCTTCTTCGCCGGGCTGGAGGGCGAATGCGTCCACCGGGACGAGAACGCGGTGATCGTGAAGCGCCAGGACGGCGGGTACGAGGCCGTGCTGTGGAACCTGTGCCAGAACGAAAAAGAAGCTGTGGACTTGACGCTCTCCTTCCCCATCGCCGGGGACGCCGTGGCGCTGGTGGAGCGGGTGGACGAGCAGTGCTGCAACCCCCTGGCCTGCTGGCACCGCATGGGCGAACCCGCCGATCTGACGCAGGAGCAGCTTTCCTTCCTCCGCGCCGCCGGCCAGCCCGCCTGCGAAACGCGGACAGCGGAAAACGGCAAGGTTTCTCTGGCCCTCGCGCCGAACGCGGTGGTGCGCCTGCGCGTGCTGCCCCTCGAAAAAACAACAGACCCCGGGTATGATTATTCCTGGTACTGTAAAGAGTTTTAAAAGCAAATGATTTCAAAAGAAAAAAACTGCTTGAGCACAAAAGGCCGCGCATTCACACGCGGCCTTTTGCGCTGTATTCATTTTCTGTCAGGGCAGCGGCATTAAAACAAGTCCAGAGAACTGTCCAGATAGATTTCTTCCCGCACAGTGAGCTGATACTCCGGTTTCGTCATATAATACAGCAGAAATTCCAGAATCACGGCGCTGCCCAGGCTCCGCCCCTCAATTTTAAAATGGGAAAAGCCGTTTGGCAGATAGATTTGCTGAATTGCTTCAAGGCCGATGAACCCCGGGTTTTTCATGGCGCGGGAAAACCGATAGCCTTTTTCGGCGTCCGGCGACACGCAGATGTGATCCGCGCAGTTTTCTCCCAGGTTTTTCCGGCTGACATTTTCATAGCATTCCTTCCGGGCGGGGCAGGCAAACCAGCAGCATTCGTTGCACAGGAATTCCACCTTCCGCTTCTGGCTTTCGGACAGCGCGTTCAGCCGGTCATATGCTTTGTTCAGCCTGAAATCCGGCACCACATAGCGATACTCGGCGCGGTTTAATTCGTCTTCAAGCTGCCCAAATTCAGTCAGCACCTTTGTGGTGGACGAAACAAAATAAAACCCGGGATAATGTTTTTGCAGGTAGCGCAGCAGCAAGTCCGAACAGATGATCACGCCGTTCGGGACATGTCCGTTCTTTTCAAACAAGGCGCACAGGGCATTGCATTTCCTGTCGGAAAGATGCTCCTCCCTGAGCAGGGAATTGCTGAATGTAAGCCGTGCGGAAATGCCATATTCCCGCAGCAGCGCCGCCACGTTCTCCGGCCGTTCGTCGCCGAAACCGACGCGGCCGCCGCCCCAGAGGCAGTCCGCGGGCGCGCCGTAAACGGAGCCGATCTCGCACCATTCATAAAAGTATTCTCTGTGTTCGCGGAACAATGGCAGAAATACCTGATAGAGTCCGTAAAACTCAAACAATCCGGGAAGATGATAATATGCCTTCATGTCTCGCCGTCCCGATTCAAGCATCAATGAATTCGCCGGCCTGTCGGCGGCCCGCGGCGCCGGGGCTATCCTGCCTGCGCGAAAAACTGGGACAGGTTTTCAATCGGTATGGGCTGGGAGT
This sequence comes from uncultured Eubacteriales bacterium, assembly GCA_902793245.1. Taxonomy (GTDB): domain Bacteria; phylum Bacillota; class Clostridia; order Christensenellales; family Aristaeellaceae; genus RUG563. The sequence goes on from CADBCX010000018.1 coordinate 30,907, forward strand.
ATTTGAAGCCCTGCAGGTAGGAAGCGGACATCTCCCGGCAGCGTTGTTCGTCGTCCTTGTTTTCCACGCCTTCGTACAAAACGGAAAAATGCAGTTTATTGAACAGGCTGGCCAGGTTTTCCACCAGCTGTTCAGACCGTTCGTCGTTGGCGCTGGCGATGACCAGCGACCTGTCAAACTTGATGATGTCAAAGGGCAGCGACATAATCCTTTCTATGCTGGAATAGCCGGTGCCGAAATCGTCCAGGTAGAATTTGATTCCCTTCGCCTTCAGCTCGCCGATTTTTTGTTTCATCAGCGTGAAGTCGGCTTCGTTCTGAGATTCGGTCAGCTCGATGGCGATCTTGTTGCCCACGACGCCGCTTTCCCGGATGATGCTGATAATATCGCCGCAGAAATGCTCATCCTTCAGCTCAAGCATGGAGACGTTCACGGAAATGCGCTTGATATCGTACCCCTCGCCGCTGAAATGGCAGATAGCGTTGCAGGTTTTATGAAGAATGATCTCCGTCAGCATATGGATATAGCCCTGTTCTTCCGCCAGATGGATGAAGTGGTCGGGCATAACGATCCCCAGCCCGTCCAGATTCAGCCGCATCAGGGCTTCCGCCGTGTCGTACTTCCCAGTCTTGACGTTCAGGACAGGCTGGCAGTAGACAAGCACGCGCGGATCCTCAAGATTGCCCTGGCGATGGATATCCGCCAATTCCTTCAAAATATACTCGTCGCGCTTAAACTCGGCTATGTCGTCCTTGTCTACCCGGTGGACGGAGCATTCCGGCATACTTCTGTGGATGCTCCGTATGTAGCTGACATACTCGTTCTTCCTGCTGATTTCTTCTGTAGAACTGCCGATCACGATTTTATAATCATAGCGGAATTGTTCGTAGAGCGGGCGAAAAGCCGTCAGGATCTCGGTGATCTTCCGTTCATAGTTCGGATTGCGTTTTTTCAGCAATATCAGAATCATATGGCCTTTGCCGACCTTGAACAGTCTGGCGTTTTTGGCGGACTGATAGGTGAACTGCCTGATTTTTGCCTGCAGATCCCGGGGAAATTCCTTGCTTTCCTCATCAAAGTCCCGCATATACAGGCTCATCAGAATGAAATCCTTTTTCTTTTCATAGCAATAATGCACATAATCCTGCATGGCGCCCATATCGTTTGCGCCCAGCAGAGCGTCGTAGGGGTTGGAATGCAGGACGTACATCATGGCAATCGCAGGAAACAGCTGAGTGGAAACTGTAAAGGAGGTCTGGTTGAAGATGCCCTGGATCACCAGCACGGCGAACGAGATAGCAACTGTGCCATAGAAGCCCAGCATCACGCGGTGGAAAAGGAGCTTCCGCACCTTCGTCAGGAGGATGACGCAGAGCGTCACGTAGCCCAGATAAGCGTAAATAAATATGCCGCGCCTGTCAAAGCTGATTCCTGTTTCATCAACGGTAAACGTGAGTCCCTGTGCCGTCACGATGATATCCGCCAGTATGGAGCCAAGAAAAATGATGTTGGCGATCAGGCAAAACAAACGAGTCTTTTCGTAATGCGTCACTTCGCAGATATACGCGACATAATAGACGAAAACCAACATCAGCGCGGCATGATGGACGCATCGCACCCAGTTTGCCAGGATACCGAGCTCCGGAATAGCGGCGAGAAAATTAAAAATCATATCGGTCAACGCGGCTGCCAGCACCAGTCCGACAATGGCCAGGAACAGATGAAAGCCCTTCGTCCGGTTGATATGCGAAAAGACGACAAGAACCATCATGACCATGCAGATAGCTGCGACGACAATATCAGCCGCCGGGGAATAGTTTGAGAAACGAATGAACTGATTCATTTTACCACCCTATTCGTATCGCAGGAAAGCGTACATATTCACCGTTCATGATTGATTATCGCAAATAAAGCTGTGATTTGATCTGCTCGCCGGTTCGTTCCGGACGGAAGCCGCTTTCGTATCTCCCGCGGAAGCACCCTGCCGGGTATGGGAACCCGGGACATTTTGCGCCGCACATACCCAAAAAGCGCCCCGACGCATCCGGAACGAAATAACGGCTTTTTGTTTTGTCAATATGATCCTTCCCAAGGCTGGTATCATACTTCCCGCGCCATAGTATACCATTTCCCCATGCCGTTTGTAAAGGGAATTTCCTGCTGGTATTTCATAAAAAACAAAAAACACTTCCCCTGCGGGCAATGACATGAAATCGATTGCAGATCTTTGTCCAAAATAAACAGATAATGTGCTTCTATGGAAAATGTTTTCCCTGAAATAACAAACCGCGGACGAGCCGCGGTTTGTTGGTTTTTATGGAAAGGGTTTATTTGATGACCTTCAACGCTTTCCGGTCGATGGTCAGGGCCACGAAAAGCAGGAAGATGATGCCCTTGATGAGCTGCTGGGTGGCGGAGTCGAAGCCCATCATGACCAGGCCGTTGTTCAGCACGGTATACATCAGCGCGCCCACGATGATGTTGGAGAAGCGCACCTTCGCGCCGCCGGTGATGGGCAGGCCCCCCAGCACCAGGGAAATCAGAATCTGGGTCTCCAGCTGGTTCCCCGCGGTGGAGGTGATGGAGCCGACTTTGATGACGTTCACGAAGGCGGCCAGGCCGGTCAGGGCCCCCGCGGCCACGAAGGTGAGGAACTTCACCTGGTCGGTCTTGACGCCGGAGAACCGGGCGGCGGTTTCGCCGGAGCCCACGGCCTTCACGTCGTTGCCGATGCGGGTGAACTGGAACAGGAAGAAGGCCACGGCCAGCACGACCAGGGTGATGGTGATCTTGATCCAGTCCTGATCCAGCGCTTTGATGGCGGCGCTGGCGGGCACGGCGGTCTCCGTGGTCAGATAGGCGCACACGCCCCGGAACAGGTACATGGTGCAGATGGTCACGATGAAGCTGGGCAGCTTGAACTTCACATGGAAGAAGCCGTTGAAGGCGCCGATGGCCGCGCCGGTCAGGATGCCGCCCACGATGGCAAGCGGGATATTGTAGAAGGACAGCATGCTGATGACGATGGACGGACAGGGCGGCGCAGGCGGCGGCCAGGTCGTCGTAGCTCAGGCCGGCCAGGTTGGCGATTTCGTCCTCATAGTAGGGCAGTTCAGCGCCGGTGAAGTATTCAGCGTAGTTGGCATAATCTTCGGGAGAAGCAACGAACATGTAGGGGAACACCATGTCATAGAAGCCTTCGGTGGAGGTGGCATAGTTACCCTTGATGGCGTTGTAGACCATCAGGAAGGCGAAGAAGGGGTCAGCGTAGTGTCCGCCGGATTCAGCGGCCATGGCGCCGGTCTGCAGCTTCACGTCCAGGTCGGGCAGGAAGTCGGTGGACACAACGGCGATCTTGCCGGTGAGGCCGCGGGCTTCGATACCGGCGATAGCGCCCAGCAGGGTGTCGCCGCCGTCGCCGGGTTCCCAGCCTTCCAGGCCGATCTTTCCGTCAATATATCAGGAATGCTGAATCAGGGCA
>CADBCX010000019.1 GCA_902793245.1 uncultured Eubacteriales bacterium
ACTGATAATGAGAACCGTATTATGGATGCAAACACAAAGAAAACTGACAATAAGAGTCCGCATGATCAAGAGCGGTCAAATTGTCAGTTTTATCTCCTAAACTCTTTCTGCCGGTGCTGCTATGTAATGATCCCTTCTTAATGAAAGCATCTCATTTGACAAGACCCTTCGGACTGTCGTATAGCTCCATTTCTTCTTACCAGCCGGCGTGGGAATGCTATCGGCGGTCAGCCGTTTCGCAATCTGGAAGGGAGTGTATCCCGCGAGGAATTCCCCGAAAATGCGACGTACGATTTTCGCTTGCTCATCGTTGATTACAAGGGAGCCATCTTCACCCTTGTCATAACCGAGAAAGTGAGAGTAATTTAGACTGTACCGTCCATCGGAGAACTTCTTCCTTTGCCCCCATCGGACGTTTTCGCTGATGCTCCGGCTTTCCTCCTGGGCAAGACTGCTCATGATGGTCAGGAGAAGCTCGCCCTTGGAATCGAACGTCCAGATGTTTTCTTTTTCAAAATATACCTCCGTCCCGTGCTTCTTCAGCTTCCGGATGGTGGTGAGGCTGTCCACCGTATTCCGTGCGAAACGGCTGACCGACTTTGTCACAATGAGATCAATCTTCCCGGCCAACGCATCCGCAACCATGTTCTGGAAGCCTTCACGGTGCTTCGTACTCGTGGCGCTGATGCCCTCGTCGGTGTACACAGAAACAAACTCCCAGTCCTCGCGGCTCTTGATGTAGTTGGTGTAGTAATCCAGCTGTGCCTCGTAGGATGTCTGCTGTTCTTCCATGTCAGTGGATACGCGGGCGTATCCGGCCACTTTCCGTTTTGTACAAGCGGCAATCGGAGCCGATGTCACTCTGTTGATGGTGGCGGGGATTATTCTCACTTTCTGCGCCAAGTCTCAGCCCTCCCGTTTCTCAGACGAAATTTCAGCCTTTCATCATAGACTTCAATGCGGTCGATTTTGTTGATTTCCAGTCCTAAGCTGGTTGCGGCTGCCTGTATATCCCTGTCCTGGATGTTTCGGCAGTCACAGCCCTTTCGGTTATTCCTTCCATTACAGATCCAGATCGTGCTGGACATGTCTCCGCGCTTGCGGCTCTGTGGGCTCCTGTGCCAGGATGCTTTGCGCCCACACTTTCCGCACCAGACGAGACCCGTGAAAATTCTCTTGAACTGGGGATCGCGCTCCGCCGCCCTGCCGCGCTTTTCTTTCATTTCCATTGCAAGCCGGAAGGTATCAGCGCTGATGATTGCGGGGTGATGGTCGTCCACGCGGTACATGGGCATTTCACCGTAGTTAAGTTTTTGTTTCTTCGGACAGTAGTTGTAGGACTGCTGAAGTATCAGGCAGCCAGTATACTGCTCGTTTTGGAGAATCCTTACCACGCTTGACTGTGGGAAAGGCTTTCCACGAACGCTCTTGATGCCCTTTGCCGCCAGCTCCTTTGTGATCTCACCCGTGCTTTTCCCCGCAATGTAGGAGTTGAAAATGAATCGCACCGTTTCCGCTTCTTCGGGTACGATGACCATCTCGTCACCTTTCCACGCATACCCCAGCATCTTTTGGTGGGAATGAACTTCACCGTTCCTGAATTTCTTCTGAAAAGTCCATTTGATGTTGTTGGATAGGCTCGTGCTTTCCTCCTGGGCAAATGACGCGAGGATTGAAAGCATGACCTCCCCATCGCCTGATAATGAGTTTATATGCTCCTTTTCAAACCTTACTTCCACCCCCAGTTCTTTCAGGTGGCGGACTGTTGAGAGAAGGTCAACCGTATTCCGGGCAAAGCGGCTAAAAGTTTACTGCCATAGAATGGCATAAGAAAAAGCATATAACATGATTACTTTTGCTGAACATATCCGCCGCATCCAGCCCGTCATTGATGAAATGAACAGTATCCATTGGAAAGGCAGGCGAGAAAAGTTCCGGACTGACCATCAGGATGAGATCGACCTATATTATACCTCCCAGCGCATCCTGAAGGAAAAGCATGGTGTGAAGAAAATCGACATACCTGGCTGGAAGAAGGAACAGGCCACCCTGCGGCAGGAGGAAGCAATCCGAACAGCGCAGTATGATTCTCTTCGGGAAAAGCTGAATCAGATGCTGAACGTGAAGCGCTGCATTGATGAAGTCAAGTATGAGGAGCGGAAGAAGCAGCAGATCAAGCAGAAGGATCAGCCGCAGCTGGAATAAAACCATGCTCGCATAAAACCTCGCCTGGGGTTCTCTGGAGAGTCTTCTCCAGCCTGCTCTTTCTAAAAATCTTGCTGCATATTATAGCCTTCTGCAGTCAGGGCATGAACACGGCTCTTTTCTTTTTGCAAAATTTGTGCTATAATCTTCGCAACGGGCAGGGCAGGACTCTTCCTGCCTGGCGCAACGGAACCAGAACAACAGAAAAGGAGAGATCCAACTAAATGAAAAGAATCCTTGCACTGCTGATTGCCTTGACGATGATGTTTGGCTGCGTGGGAGCCGTGGCGGAAACCGTCCCGACGGAAGAAACGCACAAGATCGAAGAAAAGAGTATTCCCTTTATTCTCTTTACTGGCGATGAGTTTCCAGCAAGCCTGCCGCTGTACTTCGTGGATGGCGCGGAGGATCTGCCCTATGTCAACCTGAAGGACTGGGCGGACTTCATGAGGATCATGTTCGAGGAGGAGCCCCGGTATGCCGGCTACAAGCTGACGACGGAAGTGGGTGAAGAGGGAAAGATCGTTACCCTGCTCCGTGAAAACGGGCACATGATGTCTGTGGATTTTGAGAACAGCCTGATCCTATGGGACGATTATCTCGGTTTCCAGCAGGGAACGATCACCCCTTACATGGACATGAGCATCCTGTCTCAAATCGACGATCAGGGGCAGTCGGTTTACCTCAAGACCGTCAGCAACCGGGACCGTCACGGCGTACTTACGACGCTGAAGCTTTCCGACTATTACGGCGTTCACATTTACGCGCAGGACGGTTTGTACCTGGTACCGCTGCAGACGCTTTCCGCCTTTACCCTTTCCTCCTTGAATATCGCCCTGTATTACAATCAGAATTGTCTGATTATTTCTCCGGTCGAAAGGATGCAGAACCTCAAAGCGCAGCTTCCCGATATCCTGTATGCGAACGGGTTCATCACAGAGGAGATGATCGCCGAAGCGGAGCGTAAGTTCCCTGATTCCACGGAGGACATGGTGAACTTCTACAAAGAAGAAGCCAAAAAAACGGAGGCCGGCCAGGCAATCATCGACCAGGTCGAGGAACAGTTCAAACAGTCTCCTTACGGGCTGTACGCAGCCTCCTCTCCGAAAGGAAATCGCAGTGAAGCCCTGGCCTTCTACGGCTATGGCGAACTGTGCATGGAGCTGGACTTCTTCTACGGCCTCAAGAGCGCCCACGGAATCGATGATTTCGACGAATATTTCATACAGATCGGCAGCACCGCGAACCTGATGGATCCCGACCCCGCCAAGGCGGACCAGGTGATCTACGACATGACCACCTACTGGCTGGACGACGGTCATTCGGCCCCGATCTCCCATTCCTATCTGGTTGATACAAACTCCAATGACGACGTAAATTTTGGCTTCAGCACCAAAACCCGCGAAAAGCTCGTAAGAAGCATACGCGCGGTGCGGGACGAATACCCGGAAGCCAAGCTGCCTTATTATGAAGTGGGCAATACGGCTTATGTAAGCTTTGACAATTTCGTGATGAACCCGTCCATAGATTATTACGCAGCGGCGGAAAAAGGCGAGCTGCCCGATCCGGCCGCCGATAACTTCAGCCTGGTGTATTATGCCCACCAGCAGATCACCCGGGAAAACAGCCCCATTGAAAACGTGGTGCTGGACCTGAGCATGAATGGCGGAGGCATGTTCCCCTCGGCGATCTGGGTCCTGAGCTGGTTCCTGGGCGAGGCGCATATGTCTTACTCCCATACCGCCACCGGCGCTGAGACCACCTTCGTCTACAAGGCGGACGTGAATTTCGACCATCAGTTTGACGAGAAGGACACCATCTCGGACCTGAACCTGTTCTGCCTGACCTCTCCCAAGTCTTTTTCCTGCGGCAACCTCGTGCCCTGGGCTTTCAAGGCCGATGGGCGGGTGAGGCTGATGGGCCGTGTGAGCGGCGGCGGCTCGTGCATGGTCGGCTTTATGACCACCGCGTGGGGGACAAGCTTCCAGATGTCCAGCCCAAACCGGCTGTCCTTCGTGAAGAACGGCGCGTATTATGACGTGGATCAGGGTGTGGAACCGGACATTTTCATCAGCAATTTCCATAATTTCTATGACCGCAAGGCCCTGACCGATATCATCAACGGACTGAACTGAGCACTCAAAAACCCTGCCTTTCCCTCCGGCTTCACCCGAATCCGGAGGGCTTTTTGTACGCTTTATTCGACGGTTACGGATGAGCAAATGCTGAGTTCATATTCCGCATAAAATGAGAAGATACCTTCTTCCGGCGAATCCTCAACGGTTCGGTTTCCAGTGGCTTGTTTATTTCGCGGAGATTTGCTATACTTAAATTGGAATACTTATTGAAATATGAAAACATCAATTCAGAGAGCAGTCTGTAAAGGAAACAGAACGAGATAAAGAGCAGAATCAAATACGATCATTTGGAAATATTCCGATATTCTGTTCATGTATTTCTCGTATTTTCGTCATGATCCACAGAATATATGCAGGAAACGAGTGAAAAACAGCGAATGTAAATATCTCTAAAGGAAGAAAGCAAAATGAGTAAAAAGGAGCTGAAAGCTATGCGGAAGATTTCATGGTGGAACTGTTTGACGATCCTGCTATGCGCAATCCTGTTCTCCTACGGCACGGGTGCTTTTGCGGAAGAGCCCGGCTGGGCTGAAAGGCTTTCCCAGGTGGAAGGCGTTCTCAGCGTGGAGCCCATCCCCCTGAACGCTTCCGCACAGTTTTTCAGCGAAAAATACCTGGTGGTATTTGAACAGCCCCTGGACTGGGATCACCCTGAAAAAGGCGTCTTTCCCCAGCGGGTGGAAATCGGCCTGAAGGAGGACGCGCAGACCACGGTGCTGGAGACCAACGGCTATGCGCTGCCGGATCAGTACCCCGGAGCAACGGGCACCCTGGCGGAATTGGGGCGGGATGACGCGACGGAGATCGCCCAGCTGTTCGGCGCGAATTACGTCAACGTGGAGCACCGCTTCTTTGGCAAGTCCCGTCCCGCGGATATGAGCAACGGCGATACCCGTTATTGGGAGTACCATACGGCGGAAAACGCTGCGAAGGATTATCATCAGATCTATCTTGCGCTGTCGCCGCTGCTGGGCGATGCCTGGGCCGCCACAGGCTCCAGCCGCGGGGGAGAAATGACCAACGTATATGCATACTTCTTTCCGGAGGACATGCGCTGCTTCGTCCCCTATGTGGCGCCCTGCTCTATGGGGCCGGAGGACCCCCGTTTCTATACCTTCCTCTATACGGAAATCGGAAATGAGGCCTTTGGTCCGGAACAGGCGGAGTCTATGCGAAACCTGATTCTGGATTTCCAAGTGGAGCTGATGAAAAACAAGGCTGCGCTTCTTCCCGTTTTCGAAACGATGGCCCTCCAGGCCATGAACTGCGTTTTCCTGGGGCAGGTGCCCATCGACCAGGTTTATGACCTGAACGTGCTGGAATTTGCCGTTCAGTTCTGGCAGTACCAGAGTATCAGCTTTGACGTCCTTCGCGCCATCCTGGATATGCCTGAGTCAACGCCTGAGGAGGCCCTGGAAAAGGCGCAGACTGAATTCAATTTGCTGCTGCAGGTACAGGCGCCCGCGGACTGGTCCTCCAACTTTATGGCCTGGCCATACTATGTGAACGCAGCCACGACCTACGGACAGTATCACTACGATTTTACTTACCTGCGTCAGGCGCTGGCAGCAGCCGGTATGGAGGATACGCTCTCCGTGACGGAGGACATGGAAGACGGCCTGCTGTGGCGTCTCGTATTCACCAAAGCACAAAGGGAGGCCTTTGCCTACGACGGCAGCTTCGCGGCGTCTCTGGCGGCTTTTGAGGAAACCACCGGCGCAAAAATCCTGATGGTATTCGGCGCGTCAGACCCTTGGATTTCCCTGCGGATTCCGGAAACGAGCAATCCCAATGTGGCTGTTTTCGTTCATCCGACCGCCCCCCACAGTGCCAATATCTCCTCCATGCCAGAGGGAATTAGAAGCGAAGCAGTCGGTATTCTGAAAGGCTGGCTTCAATAAAACATTTTAAGGAGGAAGAACCCTTGAAAAAGCTGACGAGCATCCTACTGATCCTCTGTCTGGCGATGTCCCTGGTCTGCTCCGCAGCGGCCGACGAAGTGCCCCAGCCCGAAGGCGGCAAAAATTTGAGACCCACTGGGCCGCCCAGAACACGGTGATCCGTATCGACTATGAAGAGGAAGGCTACTGCGTTTCCGTCGTGAATGAAATTCAAACGGAAGGCACGGGCACAGAATGGTTCTACAATTGCTACCGTTGATCGTCTCTTAGAAACACTTATGAAGTTGTACGTTGCTGCTCTCAATCTCCCGGAGATGGAGCCTGAAACAGTTGAGCGCTCTACCGAACCCTCTTCAGCACCAGTTTTAGTTAGGATTAAAGAAGGCATACCATCAGGGTATTGGGAGATATACGACCCATTCAAAGACGAAGAACCAGTTTGCGGAAGCCTATATGATGACCTAAGTGATATAATAACGGATCTTCAAAGCGGCTGTGAAGAATTTGAGGCTGGAAGAATCGGAAATGCAGTTTTTGAATGGCGATTCGGCCTCGATAATCATTGGGGACATCACGCTGTTGATCTTATCAAAGGAGGACGCTATGCAATATCAACCGACAACAGTAGAATCCTCAAATGAACATTTGGTAGATATTCAAGATATCCATGTAAACAGGGCATTGCCCAAGGAACAGCGCATATCTGAATTTGTTCGGCAGATCAAGAATCCTTATCTATTCAAATGTGGCCCGTTTACCGTTCATGTCGGGTTTACGGCCAACGGTATTTCCCTGGAAGAATGTATCGCCGGGCTGCTGCGCTGAATCCGTATCCTTGCGCACAACATAATACGCTGTTATCATAGGAGCCGGAAAAGGGATTGAACAAGACAACGGCTCCTTTTGCTGCACGGGAAATCCGACTGAAAGGAGCGCCATTGACATGGAAATCTACAAGGCAATCAAGTACATCCGGCTCTCCTACACGGAGGACAAAACCGTGGAGAGCGACAGCGTAGGCAACCAGCGCCGGATGATCGACGACTTTATCGCCAAGCACCCGGAAATTGAGGCGGTTGCGGAAAAAATCGACGATGGCTACAGCGGCGTCCTGTTTGATCGTCCCGCCTTTCAGGAAATGATCGAGATGGTCAAGCGAGGGGAAGCTAACTGCATCATCGTGAAAGACCTATCCCGCCTGGGACGTGAATCCATTGAAACAGGCCGGTATATTCGCCGGTTCTTCCCTGCGTACAACGTCCGGTTCATCGCCATCAACGATCATTTTGATACGCTTCAGGAAGATGGGGACGACCTGACCGTTTCCGTGAAAAACATCATGAACGAGGCATACAGCCGCGATATCTCCATCAAAACCCGCAGCGCCCTGGAAGCCAAGCGGAAGAATGGAGATTACGTCGGCTCCTTCCCCGTTTATGGTTACATCAAAACCGGCCATCAGCATAAGAAATTGGAGATTGACCCTTTCGCCGCCAATGTGGTGAAAGAAATCTTCCGCAAGCGGCTGGAAGGGTACAGTGCCCTTCATATTGCGGAAGAACTCAATCAAATGGGCGTGCTTTCTCCCATCGCCTATAAGAAAGCCGAAGGACAGCCTTACGCCAAGGGCGGGTACGGCGATCAAAAGGACTGCAAATGGTCAGCTACCACGGTGCTGCGGATTTTGCAGGATGAAACCTATACCGGAACGCTGGCCCAGGGAAGGGAGTCCACGCCACATTTCAAAATCAAAGTCCGCCAGGCCAAACCAACATCCGAATGGATGCGGGTGGAAAACGCGCATGACGCTATCATCAGCAGCCACGATTTTGACCTGGTGCAGCGCTTGAAAAATATAGATACCCGCACTTCCCCAAAATCAGACGCCGCTTATATCTTTTCCGGCGTCCTGATCTGCGGCTGCTGCGGCGGGAAAATGACACGAAAGACCGTCCGATATAAGGGCGAAGAATACTTCTATTATTACTGCCGCACTGGAAAGAAGCACGGATGCGAAGCCGGGCCTATGATCAAAGAAGCCGATTTGATTCACTGCGTGCAGGAAAGCCTGCGAGGTCAGATTGAAAACGTGGCTTCCCTGGAAGATGTGCTGACCAGCTTCAGCCAGGAGCGCATCAATCAGGAGCTGATTCATGAATACCAGGAGCATATTGATCAATGCAGCCGTCAATTGGAAGAAATCAACCAATATAAAATGGGGCTGTATGAAAATCTGGTCAACGGCTGCCTGAGCAAAGAGGATTATCTGACCTATAAGAAACAATATACGGAAAAGTACGATTTGTTGAAAAATGCTGCTGCCCAATGGGAAGAAAAAATCAGGGCCGTGGTGGAAAATCAAGGCGACCGGAACCGTTGGATCAGCCATTTTCTCCAATTCACGGAAATGGATACCATTGACCGGCGGGTGGTCGTGCAGCTGATCCAATACATCAAAGTGATCAGCAAAGAAGAAATACACATCGAATTTCGCTACAAGGACGAATATAAAAAAGCGGCGGCATTTGCCGAGCAGCTGAAGAGAAGGGAGGCCGTTTGATATGGCGAGCAAAAGCAGGAAAAATGTTTTGACTGAAACACCAACGATAACATCGGTTTTCATCCGTACTGCCGTTTACCTGCGGTTGTCCGTGGAGGATAACAACAATCGCGGCAACTCCCTGGAGAATCAGCAGCTGATCATTCAGGATTATTTTGCGGACAAGCCCGAATTTAAGGTCGTCGGCACGTATACCGACAACGGTTTATCCGGCCTGAACTATAACCGGCCCGGTTTTCAGCAAATGCTGGAACAAATCGAAGCGGGACGCATTGACTGTGTGATCGTCAAAGACCTGTCCCGCCTGGGCCGCAATTTCATAGATACTGGCTATTATATAGAGCAATACTTCGTAACCCACCATATCCGTTTTATCGCCGTGACCGATCAATTTGATTCTTCCCGCGCTGACCAGCTTCACGGCGGCATCATGCTGCCGCTGAAAAACATGATCAATGAAGCATACGCCCTGGACATCGGCAGGAAGATCAAAGCCCAGGCTCACCAAGCCATGCTGGACGGTGAGTTTGTGGGAGCCCGCGCGCCGTATGGCTATATGAAAGACCCGAAAAATTGCCACAAGCTGATTGTGGACGAGGGGGCAGCCCCGGTGGTACGCCAAATCTTCCAATGGGCTTATGAGAAGATGGGTATCAACCAGATTGTCCTTCGACTAAACGAAGCAGGCGTGGTCACGCCCAACATCTATAAGCGGGAACATGGCTATGATGGGAAACGGTATAAAACCGGCAGTGAAAAATGGCAGACCCGCACGGTGGCCATGATCCTGCGGAACCAGACCTACACAGGCGATCTGGTGCAGGGAAAGTCAAAAACGGTGGATCACCAGCAAATGCCCGCCAGCCCGGAGGATTACATCATCGTCAGAAATACGCATCCAGCCCTGGTCAGCCGGGAAGTATTCGACGCGGTGCAGGCGTATCGACGGCAGGTGGCTGGGAAATACACCAACAACACGCCCATACCCTATTCGCCCAATATTTTTCAAGGGAAAATCTTCTGCGGCCATTGCGGAAAGTCCCTTCACCGCCAGCGCAGCAGACGCAGCCAGGGCGGGTATATTTATCTTTTCCATTGCCTGACCAATACCCGGGTGGCAAAAGGAGCCTGTGAGGGCGTTTATATCACCGAAAAGGAATTGACCGAATCCCTGACGGTGATCGTTGAAAAGGAATTGGACACGATTGTGGGTCATTCCATTCCAATGATGCAGCAGGAAAAACAATACAAGGAGCACCGGGCAGTCATCCAAGGGCAACTATCCGAAAAAAGAAAGCTGCTGGAAAAAGATCGTGGGCTGATTCAGGGCTTCTACGAAGATATGGTGGAAGGGACGATCAGCCGGGAAGAATACCTGGGCCTGAAAGCGGACATGGAAGAACATACGCAGGCGCTTTCCAAAAGCATCGCAGCGCTAGAAGAAGAAAAGGAAAAAGCGGATAAAAGCTGGCAGCACCAAAAAGCCTTGGAATGTCATGCCGCCGATCTTAATATGAGCCACACCCTGACGGCGGAATTGGTCAGCAGCCTGTTCACCCGCATCGAGGTATTCCATGATCGCCATTTTAAGATCACTTTTAGTTTTCAGGATGCGCTTGAGCAGGAGGCACAGCATGGATAAATATGTGATTGCCCTATATATCCGTCTCTCTCTGGAGGATTCCAAGTATGACAGCATGAGTATCGGCAACCAGCAATCCATCCTGCGCGAAAAGGCCATGACCCTGCCGGAATATTATCACGCCGAAATCCGGGAGTTTATTGACAATGGACACACCGGCACAAACTTTGAACGCCCCGCCATGCAAGAAATGCTGAAAATGGTGCAGGAAGGAAAAATCAACTGCATCATCGTGAAGGATTTATCCCGTTTCGGGCGCAGCAGCCTGGAAACAGGATACTTCATCGAGCAGGTTTTTCCTTTATTCCATGTCCGCTTCATTTCCATTTCCGATGATTACGATTCTGACAACTATAAGGGAACAACGGGCGGGATTGAGGTCGCTTTCAAGTATCTGATCAACGAGGCATACAGCCGGGACATGTCCATGAAAACCCGAAGCGCCAAGTACGCCAAAATGCGCCGGGGTGAATATCAGAGCATCGTATGTCCCTACGGTTATCAGAAAAGCGCCGATGGCGGGATGGAACCCAACGCGGAAACATCCCCAATCGTAAAACAGATCTTCCAATGGGCGGCGGACGGCTGTACAGCGGCGGGAATTAGCAGGCGTTTGTATGAACAACGCATTCCTACTCCTGGGGAATACCGCGTAAAGGCCAATGATTGGAAATATCCGGTTGACCGGATTCATGGCGTATGGTCAAGCTCCACCGTGCTGCGCATCCTGGTTGATGAACGGTATACCGGAACCTACATCATCGGGAAATACACAGTCAAGGAAATCGGAGGAACCAGGGTTAGGAAAAAGGACGAAAACGAATGGTTCAAAATACCCGACCATCACCAGTCCATTGTGGATTCCGACCTTTTTGCTCGTGCCAATGCCGCCATTCGCAAATTCAGTTTACCGAATAAACAGCAACATGATTATTTTCTGAAAGGGAAGGTTTTCTGCGGCTGCTGCGGACACGTCCTTTCCCGAAAAGGAAAAGGAGAACACGTTGTATATTACTGTCGCCACTCCCAGGGGATTCCCACAATGTCCTGCCATGGGTTGGAAATCAAAGCGGCGGATTTGGAAGAAATCGTTCTTCAAACCGTGAAAACGCAGGTCGCCGTGATCGGCGGGATTGACCTGGATTCAGATAAAATCCAGCTTTCCAGCTTGGAGCAGGCAGAACATGAAAAAAGGCTGCTTGCTTTGAAAGATGGGAAACGCCAATTATATGAACGCTATATAAGAAAGGAGATTACAACAGCATCCCATGTATGAATAAGCGGTTTAGAGAATATACTTTTCGATGTGAACGGGATGTTCTCCGCTCGCGGTAACATCGTGCGAGAAACGCATGTATTACGAAAGGCCCGAAAACCCCAGTATATAAAGCATTTCCGGGCTTGTACCCGGGTACAAACATACCCTGTTTAGGGGGTACATTTTCGCTTTTGTCCCAGTTACGTACCCCCGCGTACCCTGTTTGTACCCGAGTACAAATGAACACCACTGAAATCGATTTCCTCTTTATTTTCCAAGGCTTTTTGAAAGATTATGTTGGAAAAACAATGTATTTTTCTTACAAAGGTAACGGTAGCCCGGTTGTCAAGGATCCCTGTATATGTCTCCGCGCCGCATAGGATCGCGAACATCCCCAGAAACAGGATGTCCCGTAATGAATACTTGATTGCATTCCCTTCCCGATGATCCGGTACTTCTTCCAATAATTGCAATAATGTCTTTGTTTCTGCTTTTGTCAAAGTAATCACCTCGCCTTATTACTTCGACATCCTTCCTCTAAATTCCTTTTGGTAACAGAATTGTAATATTTTCGTAACTTAATCGCAATAAGCGATTGCCCTGATTACTACCGATCCTATTCTTGCAATAATTTCCTAACAATGATATAATGAATTTGTTCTAAACACTAAAAAGGCTTTTCCGGGAAAATCCAGCCTCTGCGCTTTTTCAGAACAGACGCGCACTTGCGCTCTGAATATACCAACGAGGAGGAAAAACCAAGATGAAAGGAAAAGGCATCTTTCGTGCTTTGACCGCAGTAGCCGTGTTCGTCCTGGTTGGCTCTCTGGTAGCGGGTCCCATTATGGAATCCTACCGTCAGCCCATCGACACATACTTCGGCGAAACCAGCTACCGCATGGAGGGGTCAGGTCAGGCCGAATGGATCTACCAATCCGAATTCAAGAACCAGACGGAAGCCATCGAAGGGCTTCGGGCTTTCGCCCTGCAGGAGTCGCTGGAGAGCTTTGTTCTTTTGAAGAACGAAGAAAACGCCCTGCCCCTGAATGAAGGCGCGAAGGTGACCCTGCTGGGCCTGCGCAGCTATGCGCCGGTGTATGGCAACAGCATGGGCGCGGCCCCCGATGCCACCGTGATCGCGGACGGCAACCAGTCCTATCTTGCCATGCAGAAGGCCGGGCTGGATATCAATCCCGCCGTGACCCAGAAGTATAAGGATTGGGTGAAAGCCAACGGCGGCAACCTGACCCCTACCGGCGAGCTGTATGCTGAATATGCCGGCGCGGGCAGCTCCGGCCCCAGCGAGAGCGGCGATTTGAATTTGACCGGCACCGATAAGGCCGCGGAAGCCAAGCTCGCCGACCTAGGCCTGACTGCCGCGGATTACGAAGGCTATCAGGACGCGGCCATCGTGATCGTGGGTCGTCCCGGCGGCGAGAGCAAAAACTACGTCACCGGCGGCACAGACAGCATCACCACCAACATCTTCGGCCTGTCCGCAGATGAAAAGGCCGTGATCGCCGAAGCCAAGGCCAACTTTGACAAGGTGATCCTGCTGGTGAACTCCGTCAATCCCCTGGAGCTGAAGGAAGTAAAGGAAGACGCCGACGTGGACGCCATCCTCTGGATCGGCTATCCCGGCGCTTACGGCTTCTACGCCGTGCCCGACGTGCTGTGCGGCAAGGTCGCTCCCTCCGGTCACCTGGGTGATATCTACATCGCCAACTCCGCCGTTTCTCCCGCCATGGTGGCCTTCGGCGGCAATGGCAACGTGGCCTGGTCCAACGCGGCGGAATTTACGCCCGACGACAACGTGAACAGCTATCTGATCAACGAAGAAGGTATTTACGTTGGCTACCGCTACTTTGAAAGCCGTTACGCCGACGTGGTGGCGGGTGTGAACAACGCTGCCGCGGCCAAGGCGGGCACCTACACCAACCCGGACACCACCGTGGCCACCGCGGACGGCGCCTGGACCTATGAAAACGAAGTGGTGTATCCCTTCGGCTACGGCATGAGCTACACCACCTTCGCCCAGACCCTGGACAGCGTGAATGTGGCGGCGGATAAGAAGACCGCCGACGTGACCGTGACCGTCACCAACACCGGCGATGCGGCGGGCAAGAGCGTCATTCAGGTGTACGCCCAGAGCCCCTACACCGATTACGACAAACAGAACAAGGTGGAAAAGAGCGCCGTGCAGCTGATGGACTATGAAAAGACCAAGCTGCTGGCTCCCGGCGAAAGCCAGACGATCGCCATGAAGATCGACCTGGCGAACCTGGCCTCCTACGACGCCAACGGCGCGGGCACCTTCATCCTGGACGCGGGCGACTATTACTTCGCCATCGGCGAGGACAGCCATGACGCGCTGAACAATATCCTGGCAGCGCAGAGCCAGAACGTGACCGGCGACGCCGCCAAGACCTTCACCTGGAACTGGGCCGAGCTGGACGCCAAAACCTTCGCCGTTTCCAAGACCGGCGCGGCCATCGGCAACGTGCTCACCACCGGGGATTATTCCATGGACATCAACAGCTTTGACGGCTATCAGGACACCGCCCATTACATGAGCCGTCAGGACTGGAACGGCACCTATCCCACCCTGCATGCGGGCCTGGCCGCCACCGGCCGGATCGCCACCCTCCTCAAGAACGACGTGATCCCCCTCACCGAGGGCGTGGAAGGCTATGACTGGGGCGTCAACAACGACATGAACATCTATCAAATGATCGGCGCCGAGTGGGACGATCCCCGCTGGGACAAGCTGATCGATCAGGTCACGCCCGATGAATTCGTCACCTTCGCCTCCAACGCATTCCATAACATTCAGGGCATCGAATCCGTCAGCTACGCTGGCCACAAGGCCGACGACGGCCCCGGCGGTTCCGACGGCGGCACCTACGCCAACGACGGCCAGTATCAGGGCAAGATGTACAATACCATGGACGATTTCGACGCGAGCAAGGGAGGCTACGGCACCCGCGTCGCGCCCACGCCCACCAACCTGGCCTACACCTGGAACAAGGAGCTGGCCTTCCGCAACGGCGAACTGATCCTGGGCGAATCCACCCTGATGTTCAATTATCCCATCATGATCGGTCCCGGCGTCAACCTGCACCGGCATGGCTTCAACGGGCGCGGCGCTGAGTATTACAGCGAAGATCCCATCCTGTCCGGCTACACCGCCAGCGCGGTGGTGCAGGGCGCGCAGTCCAAAGGCACCATCGTGAACCTGAAGCATCTGGCCTTCAACGACCAGGAAATCAACCGTTCCGGCATCGCTGTGTTCATGACCGAACAGGCGGCCCGCGAACTGGAGCTGCGCAACTTCCAGCAAGCCATCGAAGCCAACGGCAAGCCCGCCTCCATGGCGGACAACGCCAACATCTACAATGAAGGCGCGCTGGGCGTGATGACCTCCTTCAACCGCATCGGCGCGGTGGCCCCCAGCGCCAACAAGGGCGTATGCCAGGATATCCTGCGCGACGAATGGGGCTTCAAGGGCTACTCCGTCACCGACTTTACCGGCGTGTCCATGAAGGCCATGCCCAAGGAATCCGTACTGTTTGGCACCGTGGCCTTCTGCGGCTTCGGCGGCGCGGTGGATTACTTCAACGGTGCCACCCTGGCGGCTGATCCCCAGATGGCGGCGGCGGTGAAGCAGGACCTCAAGTACATCCTGTACCCGCTGGTCAATTCCGCGGCCATGAACGGGGCCGATCCCACCACCCATCGGGTAGAAATCGAAACCTCCTGGCGCGCGCTGTATCACAACATCCAGCTCGGCTCCGGCATCGCCACCGGCGTGTTTGCCCTGGCCTGGATCGCCTGCGCTGTGCTGGGCGGCAAGAAAAAGAAGGGAGCGAACTGAGATGGCGAAAAATACCAACGCTTTCGGTAAGATCCTCTGCGTCTCCGGGCTTCTCGCCCTCGCTGGCCTGATCGTGTACCTGGTCAACACGCTCAGCGGATACATGGCCAGCCTGCATACCACGGTTGCCCCCCTGGTCGTTATCCTGCCCGTGGTTGTGATCCTGTGCGCCCTGTTCCTGACCATGAAGCCCAAGGCCCTCAAGGGGCTGACCGGCATCGCCACCTTCGTGCTGGCTGTGCTGATGGGCGTGGCCACTGTGTTCTTCGTCAAGGAACGGGTGGACGTGATCGGCGATATGCTCAACCCCGTCAACCACCCCGACACCCAGAAAACAGCCGTGATCCTGTCCATTGTCGGTATCGCGCTGTATTTCCTGTCCTTCGTAGGTCTGGTGATCACCACCGGCAGCGATAAGCTGGCGAAGGAATAAGCTGTTTTTTGCCCCCACAGCGTCCCTCAAAAGCGCTGTGGGGGACTTTTCGCTTCATCGAATCTTTTCCCTTGGAGGACAGCGATCATGCGCCCGGAACACAAAAGCCTTTCCGTCCTGCTGCGCGAATATGCGGCGTCAGAGCCCAATCGGAGGCTGCTGGGGTCTGAAAACCGGTGGTATACGGCCGGGGAAATGCAGGCCCATGCCGCCGCTGCGGCGTGCTGGCTGAGGACGCAAGGGATCAGGCCGGGCGATTTTGTGGCCCTTTCAGCCAGCCGCAGCGCTTCCACCGCGGTATGCCTGTTTGGCTTGCGGCTGCTGGGCTGCGCCGCCGTGCTGACAGACCCCCACGCAACCCCCGAAGCGTTCCTGGCAGAGTGCGCCGCGGGCCTCCCTGCCGCCGCTGTGCTGGAACCCGGGGCGGATGGCCGCGTGACCCTCCGCAGGCAGGGCGAGGCAATCACCTTTGATCCGTTTTCCCTGCCCGCCGCTGACGCCGCGCTGCCGGAAGCGCCTTCCGATCAGGCGGGATATGTGATTTTTACCTCGGGCTCCACCGGGCAAAGGAAAGCGGTGCTGCTCAGCGACGATCAGTTTTACAATAACCTGCTGGATTCCCAGCCCTTGGGCAAGTATCGGGGGGATGACATCGCCCTGGGCATCCTCCCCCTGGAGCATGTGTTCGGGCTGGTGCTGCTGTTCGGCGCGGCAGCGCTTCGGTACGCGCTGTTTTTCCCCGGGAAAACCGATCCCGCTTCGCTGGTGAACGCCATCGAAACACAAGGGATCACACGGATGAACGGGGTGCCCAGCCAGTATATCGCCCTGGCGGAGGCGAAAGGGGTGAGGCCGTTGCCCACCCTGTCCGCCGGGTTCATCGGGGGCAGCCCCCTTGCCCCGGACACGTTCATCCGGCTGGAAAAAAAGCTGGGTATGAAGCTGATCCCCGTGTACGGCATGAGCGAATGCGTCGGCATCAGCTGCGCCTCCTGGGAGGATTCCGTGGAGGTGCGCGCTCAGACCGTGGGCCGGTTTTACAGCATGAATCGCGGCGTGATCCTGCGCGAGGACGGCAGCGAAGCGCAGACGGGGCAAAGCGGAGAAATCTGCGTGGACGGCCCTTCCCGCATGCTGGGCTATTACGGCGCGCCCGAAGCACGGGAACGCTTTTTCAGAACCGGCGATCTGGGTTATTTGGATCAGGATGGGCGGCTGCATCTGACAGGGCGCAGGAAAGAAATCATCATCCGCAACGGGAAGAATTTGTCTCCCGCCCGCATCGAACAGGCGCTGCTGCGTTTGCCCCAGGTGAAGGCGGCTGCCGTGGTGGGCCTGCCCGATGAAAAGGCCGGGGAGGTGCCCGGGGCCATGGCGGTGTGCGAAGGGGCCGAAACGGAAGACGATTTATTGCAGGCCCTGGCCCCGCTTCTGCCCAAGAACGAGCGGCCCGCGGCTTTGCGCGTCGTGAAAGAAATCCCCCTGCTGCCCACCGGCAAACCGGATAAAATGCGAATTCGGAAGGAGCTGCTGCAATGGCTGAATCGGTCATCCTGACGCTGCCCATCGTCCTTGCGGGCTATGGACTGGCGCTGCTGCTCCTCCTTGCGGATCTCATCCGGAAGCCCGCCGGGGGCGCGCTGCGCTTTGCTTCGGCGTTTCTGGCGGTGGGGGCCACGGCTTATGGATTGCTCATGGGCGTATCCCTTTCGGAAGCTGCCCTGGCGCTGACTGTGTTTCTGCTATTGAATATGGGGGTGAGGAAGTGAATTTTAATTCCCTGGCCTTTCTCATCTTCCTCCCCATTGCGGTGGGCGTTCACTGGCTGCTGCCCCATCGGGCGCGGAAATACTGGCTGCTGGCGGCTTCCTGGTTCTTTTATATGTACTGGAACCCGCTGTTCATTTTCCTGCTGCTGTTTTCCACAGCGGTGGATTACTTCTGCGGCCGGGGCATGGCGCGCTGGCGGGAGCAAAAAAGGATCAAGCGGCTGCTGCTTTCCGTCAGCATGGTGATGAACCTGGGGCTGCTTTTTTTCTTCAAATACTGGGATTTTTTCGGCGGCATCATGAACGGCGTTTGGGCGGCCCTGGGCCTTTCCTTCCGCACGCCGGAGCTGAACCTGATTCTGCCGGTGGGCATCTCCTTTTACACCTTCCAGACCATGAGCTACACCATCGACGTGTACCGGGGGAAATTTGAGGCGGAGACGGATTTCGTCACCTTCGCCCTCTATGTTTCCTTCTTTCCCCAGCTGGTGGCCGGGCCCATCGAAGCCCCGGGCAATCTGCTGCCCCAGCTGAAAAAAGAGCGCCGGTTCCAGCGCGAGGACGTGTCCGCCGGGCTGCGGCTTTTGCTGTGCGGGTTTTTCCGGAAGTGCGCGGTGGCGGACCTTTGCGGCGTGTATGTGAACCGGGTCTTTGCCCAGGCGGAGCAAGCGTCCTCCTTTGCCATCTTTCTGGCGGGCGCGCTGTTCTGCTTCCAAATGTACTGCGATTTCGCGGGGTATTCCGAGATCGCCGCCGGATCGGCAAGGCTCATGGGCGTAAGGCTCATGAAAAACTTCGATCAGCCCTACCTGTCCCAGAGCTACGGGGAATTCTTCCGCCGCTGGCATATCAGCTTGAACCGCTGGTTCACCAGCTATGTGTACATTCCCCTGGGAGGCTCCCGGCGCGGGACCGCTCGCAGGATGCTAAACACCCTGATCGTATTCACGCTGTGCGGGCTATGGCACGGAGCCCGGTGGAACTATGTGCTCTGGGGCCTGTACGCGGCGCTTTGGGTTTGCGTGGAGGGACTGCTGGAAAAGCCCGCGGGAAGGCTTGCGGAAAAGTGGAGGCTGCCCTTGTCCGCCCCCTGGTTCGTTTGGCTTCGGCGGGGGATCATGTTTCTGATTTTCGTACCCGCCGGGCTGATTTTCCGCGCCTCCTCTCTGGAGGAAGTAGGCGTTGTTTTCCATCGGCTGCTTACCGCCCCCGGCAGCGCTGCCGCCGCCCTGCAGAGCATGAACCTGACCGGCCTAAACGCCCTTCGTTTGATTCTGACGCTGCTGGCCATGGCGCGGCTGAGGCCCTGGGGCGAAGCCGATCTGCCCGGTGCGAAAACCGGCCGGGACAGCGCCCGGAAAATGGTCAGCGCCGTGTATTTTCTGCTCATCATCGCCTGCGCTTGGCTGGCCCAGCTGGCTACCCAGGACGCGGCGGAGTTTGCTTATTTCCAATTTTGAGGAAGCTCCATGAAAAAGAAAACCGTAAGGATCGTATGCGCGCTGCTGCTTGCGGCGCTCATCCCCCTCAGCCTGATCACAGCCGACCTGCTGCTTCCGGATTATTACAGCGAAAGCTACTATGCGGCGCTTTCGTCCATGGTGCGCAGGCTGGACAGCGCCCCGGGAAACAGGCTGATCGTGCTGGGAAACAGCGACGTGGCCTTCGGGCTGGACGGGGCGCTGCTGGAAGAGATGCTGGCTGAAAAAGGGCTGTCCTATACCGTTTGCCCCTTTGGGCTCTATGGGGCGGTGGGCATGTCCGCCATGCTGTCCCTGTCCCAAGGCGCGCTGAAAAAGGGCGATGTTGTGGTGCTCGTCTGCGAGCCGGTGTCGGACGCGCTCTCCGCTTACTTTGGCGCAAGCGCTTTTTGGAAATGCGCAGAAAGCAGCCGCTGGCTCCTCCCCCGGGTGGGGGAGCAGCAACGATCGGCCCTCTGGGGCAATTATCTTTCTTATCTTCAGGAGAAAATGGCGATCGCATCCAGCGGGGAGGCTCCAAGGCCCTCGGGCGTTTATGCCAAAGCGGCTTTTGACGGGCGGTGCGATTTAACGTATCCACGGCCCGGGAACGCGCTGCCCCTGGGCTACGATACGTCTTCTCCCGTTGATTTGCGGGAAGCGCGGGTATCGGCGGACTTTGCCGCCCAGATCAAAGCCTACTGTGAAGAAGCAAAAAAAGCCGGCGCGAAAGTGTGCGTAAGCTTCAGCCCGGTCAACGCTTTGGCGGTCCTGGACTCTTCCCCCGAAGCGGTAAAAGCATTTTTCGACGAGATCAACCGGGCGTTTTCCTGCCCCGTCATCAGCGACCCCAACCGCTATATCCTGGACAGCGGATGGTTTTACGATACCAATTTTCATTTGAACACAGCCGGAGCCCGGCTGCGCACCTGCCTGCTGGCGGAGGAGCTTTTGCCGTACCTTGGCTGCTATTCTCCGGTTGCGTATGAACGGCCAGCCATTCCGCCTTCCGCCGCCGCTCTGCCCCAGGAAGGAGAGGACGACGGCAGCTTCCTTTTTACCGCCACGCCGGACGGAAGGGGATGGCTGATTTGCGGCGTTTCGGAAGCGGGGCAGAAAAAAGAATCGCTGGCTGCTCCCACCTTTCACGAGGGCTTGCCTGTGGCGGGCTTTGCCGACGGCGCGCTGAACAACGCTGGAAGCATGGCGGAGCTGCGGCTTCCGGCCTCCATCGAGGATCTGCCGGACGGTGTGTTCCGCGATTGCGCGTCCCTCAGGCGGGTCGTTTTTTCCCATCGGGAAGCGCCCTGCCGCGTTCATCCGGACACCTTCCAGGGCACGGAGAACCTGCGCGTGTTTGTGCCCGACACGGATTACGTGCTGTACCGGGACGGCGTGGGCTGCGAAGCGAATCCCTGGGCGGAGCACCTGGACCGGGTCTTCCGCTACTCGCTTCAAAATAACTGAAAAACCAGCAGCCCGTTATTTTTCCAGCGGAGGATTTTGAAGCTGCCGCTCGATATCCTTGATCCATTGCTCCGTGTTGTGGTAAGCCTGCGGCGTGAGCAGATGATAGTGGGTATCATAAAAATCCCTGGAGGTGTATAAGTAATCCTGCAAATCGGAAATCATCACCGGGCCGTCCATGTCCTGAACCGCTTCATGGAACCGGCGGTTCATTTCCGGAATGCGCGCTTTTTCTTCCTCGGTCAGGGCGTCCGTATCCAGGCAGGCCCAGGAAACGAAAACGGGCACGCCCTTTTGAATGAACGGCGCATACGCCGCCGAAAGGTTTTTGAGGCCATCGGAAAAAATGCCCGGGTCGAGGGTGACGGTATCCTCCAAGCGGGTTTTTCCCTGGGTGCGGATCAGGGGAATGCTGCCCGTTTCGTCCAGATACGCGTTGCCGCTCGCGTCGCGGTAGCTGTCGGCATAGCTGCCGCCCGGCTTTTTCAATCGCAGGTAATGGCGCCAGCTGTCCAGAACGCCGGGAACAGTCCTGATATCCACATAAGTAAACAAGTCGTAATTGTATTCCAGCCCGGCCCAGAGCATATCGTCGCCCGCGTCCATGGAGGTATCCAGCAGCAGCTGCTGGGGGCTTGAAATCTCCGGCGCGTGGAAAAGAATATCCCCGGGCTGGGCCAATTGGGCCAGGATCTCCATTTGCAGCAGGCTGTTCACGGTACCGTTGAGCCCCATATTGACGACCTGATAATCGGGGAAACGCCTGGCGGCCTCAGACCCGATCAGGTTATACCAAACGTTGCAGCCGCCGTAGAATAACATTTTCTTCCGTCCTGGCGCGGTCAGAATCAGGTCCGCCTTGTCGGCGAATACGCTTTCCCGGCGGTATTGATACCCATAGGGGTCCGTCGCCGCGTTGACGCGCAGGGTTTTAAGCTGAGCGCAGCCTTGGAAGGCGGCGTCGGAAATTTGCTCGATGGCGTCAAACAGGGTAATTTTCCGAAGGCTGGAAGCGGAAAACGCGCCGTCGGCGATTCGTTTTAACGAAAGGGGGAAAACGATTTGCTCTGCTTCGCAGCCCCGGAACGCTTTTGCGGCGATGGAAACGACGGGCGTTCCTCCCAGCGCGGCGGGAATGACCAGCTTCTTTTCAGCCCCGGTATAGCCCGTTATTTCCGCCCCGTCCTCAACGGGTTCCCATGCAAAATAACGGGCATCGCTCCATTCCGCCCATTGACCGTATAAGCAGAGCCCTTCCCGGGGAACGGTGACGCGGCTGCCCAGCCCCACCCCTTCACCTGTGCCGTCCGGGGCGGTATTCCACCCCGTCAGCGTATAGCCGTCACGGTGGATGTCCGCGCCGCTATGCGTATTGGGCCGGGGGTGGATGAGGATGCCGTAGGTTTCCTCAAAGGGGGCTGATGTGCCGTCGTTGGGATCATACAGGATGGTCCTGAAATTCCTCAGCTTTGCGGCTTCCGCTTCGTTGATTTTCTCCGTCTCGATCACAACGCGCGATGGGTATGCAACATCCAAAAGCGTTAAGGAGACGGTGCCTTCTCCCGCATTCAGCAGATAATCGCCGCTGTAACGCACCGAAGCGACCGTATAGCCGGTATCTGGCACCAGCACGAACGCGGCATCATCCCCCGGACGGATCCATTTCCCGTTATCCTGAACGGAGATATGCGCTGTTTCTTCAATAAATACAAGGATCTTTCCCGCCAAATCCTCCTGGGCAGACGCGGGGAAGATCAAAAAGAACAGCCACAGAAGGCTTGTCAAGAATAAATAACGGCGCATAAGCTACTCTCCAAAACACATTTCCATGGATCATGCGGTGAAAAAATAGTAGCATAAGAACCAGCGTTTGTCAAACTTCCATAAAGCCAATCAAAACAAAAGGAAAACGTGACCGAAATATCGAATGATAAAAGAAACGTTTTTGACGCATGTACATCTGAACGCCAAAAAAACGATGGAGGGGAACGCCTATGAAAATCACCTTGAATCAGAGCAACTACCACGATTTTTCCGTCTATGAGGTGAATAAGCTGCCGGGCCGCAGCTACTTCATTCCGTACCCGGCCCGCGCGGAAGCGGACAAAGTATCCCCCAAGGAAAAGCGGTATCGCTCCTCCAAGGTACTGTGCTTAAACGGCGATTGGGATTTCAAGTTTTATCCCATCCCATCCGACCTGCCGGAGGATTTCGACACCGATCAGGTGAAATTTGACACCATCGACGTGCCCTCCTGCTGGCAGTTCCGGGGTTACGACAAACCCTTCTATGTGAACATCCGCTATCAGTTCCCCTTTAAGCCCCCTGTCATCCCCACCACCGAGAAGGTGGGCACGGTGTTCAGCTGGCTGGGGGTGGATCAGAAGGTGATGCCCCGGTGGAAGAAGCCGGATGATCAATACAATTTTGTGGGCGTTTACCGCCGCTTCCTGGATATTCAGGATGCGTCCAAACGGTGCACCATTTCCTTCCTGGGCGTGGCCAGCTGCCTGGACTTGTATGTGAACGGACAGTTCGTGGGCTATTCCGAGGGCAGCCACAACACCGCCGAATTCGATCTGTCGGGCATCCTGACCCAGGAGAAAAATGAGCTGGTGGCCGTGGTGCATCGCTGGTGCAGCGGCACTTATCTGGAGGATCAGGACATGTTCCGCAACAACGGCATTTTTCGGGACGTACTGCTGAGAATCGACGAGCCAACGGATTTGTGGGATGTGAACGCCGTCACGGAAAAAACGAGGGAGACCTACCGGCTCACCCTGACCGCGGAAGCCTACGCCGACACGGAGGTGACCTTCGTATTGCAGGGCCACGGCATCCAGGAAAGGAAAACCGTTCAGACCCGGAACCGCAAGGCCGAGGCGGTATTTGAAAACCTGCGCGTGACCGAATGGAACGCGGAAGCGCCCACGCTGTACCATGTATATTTTGAAACGCCCACCGGCTGCGTGAAGGAATCCATCGGCTTCAAGACCGTCGAAATCCAGGGGGATGTGCTGCGAATCAACGGGAAAAAGATCAAGTTCAAGGGCGTCAACCATCACGACACCAGCTGTCGGAACGGCTACACGCTGACCCCGGACGAAATCGAAAACGACATCCTGACCTGCAAGCGGTTCAATATGGACACCATTCGCACCTCCCATTATCCTCCGGACCCGTTGCTGCTGGAGCTGGCCGACCTGCACGGCATTTACATCGTGGACGAAAACGACCTGGAAACCCATGGCACCTTTGCCATGCAAATCACCGGTACCTACAACACCATCAGCCATGATCCCCAATGGCAGCCCCGGTATCTGGACCGCATCGCCCGTCTGTACCAGCGGGACAAGCTGCACGCCAACACCTGCATTTTCATGTGGAGCCTGGGCAACGAGGCGGGGGGCTACAACAATACCGACGCCATGTACGATTACCTGAAAGCCCATTCCACCTTGCCGGTGCACTATGAAAGCGCCGTGCACTGCAAGCGCGTGGCTTACGACGTGGGCAGCGAAATGTACCCCTCCGTTCAGAAGGTGCATGACGTGGGCGAGCATCGCCGCAAGCAAAAGCAGCTCAACGACCGGCCTTACTTCCTCTGTGAATACGCCCATGCCATGGGCGTCGGGCCCGGCAACACGGAGGCGTACTGGCAGGAGATTTATAAATACGACAACCTGATGGGCGGCTGCGTGTGGGAGATGGTGGACCACGCGGTGCTGCATCCCGACGGCTCCTACACCTACGGCGGTGACCACGGCGAATGGGAGCACGACGGCAATTTCTGCGTGGACGGGCTGTTCTATCCCGACCGTTCTCCCTCCACCGGGGCGAAGATCATGCGGTTCATTTACCGACCCATCCGGGTGACTTATCAGGGCGACGGGCAATTTGAAATCTTCAATACTACCGCCTTCACCAATGCTGACCAATATGAACTGACCTTTGCCTGGAACGATGGCACGGTGAGCACGGTTTCCCCCGACGTGGCCCCCATGACCAAGGCGGTATTGAGGCTGCCCCTGGGAAAAGAAATCGGCGGGGTGCAGACTGCCGTGGTCACCACCCGGAAACCGGGCAGTACTGAACCGATCACCGAAGAACAATTGATTCTTTCCTTGAAAGTGCCGGATGTTTCCGCCGACCAGCCCCTGCCCGAAGGCTGCGAAATTAAAGATGGAAAGCTGCGCATCGGCTTGAACGACAAAAAAGCGCTTTCCTCCGCCGAGGAGAGCACCATCCTGTACCGTGCCGGAACGGATAACGACACCGATCCCTTCTTCTCCGATACCATGAAGCTCTTCGCTGCCCAGGAGGAGCGGGTGATTTCCACTGAGCAAATCCCCTTCGGATACAAGGTGGTCTCCCAGGTGACGAATAAAAGAGCGTCATTCACCGTCACCGATACCTACGAGGGCTGCGAACAAGGCATCCTGGTCACCAGCAAAATACACCTAAACAAGGGCAGCGGCATCCTGCCCCGGTTCGGCAAAACCTTCTGCCTGGATGCCTCCTTTGACCAGGTGGAATATACCGGCCGCATGGGGGAAAGCTACATCGACATGAAGGATCAGTTCCCCATCGGCCCTGTTTCCTGTCGGGTCAAGGATATGACCGAGCCCAACCTCCGTCCCCAGGAGAGCGGCAACCGCTGCGACTGCACCCGGGCCAGCGTTTCCGATGGAAAGACGGCGGTTTCCTTCCTGGCTGTGGACAAGCCCTTTGAATTGGGCATCAAGCCCTATACTGACCGGGCCTTGCTTTCCATGCGCCACCGGGAGGATGAAAAGCGCACCGGCACGTACGTCACCATCCAGGCCTTCCAGCAGGGCATCGGCACCGGGGCGTGCGGCCCGGCCATCGCCAAAGAGCACCAGTTCAGTGCGAAGCAGGATTATCAATTGAGGTTTATTGTTCAGCTTCACACCCAGGAAGAAGAGTCATAATAAACAGAGTATTTGCAAACATTTCCCCAAAAACCGGGCAAAACAAATGCTCATTCTCGATTCATTTGATCTTTTTTCTGTTGCTCTGCCCGCTGCTCCTGGATGCGTTTCTGCTCTTTCAGCACTGAATCAATCTGCGCCTTGATGCGGAAAAGTTCTCTGGATGCTTCCCGCTGCTGCTTCAATTTTTTGATACATTCGTTTACTTCAATCATGATTCATTCTGGCCTTTGTATATGAAAGCGGAAAATTCTACGGCTTCCGTTTTCGTTCCTATTTGTGCCGGTGCCGCACTGGTAGGGGGATTATCAGGGAAGAAGTCATCAATACTTTGTAAACAAGCAGCCGCTGACAAGATCACACCGATCCTGACAGCGGCTTTTGCATATGTGGAGTCGTGACTTTTAGAATAACAAGAGACGGATATCATTTTTTATATTTACCACATGCAGGGAGTGCAGTCCGAGCCGTTTGACCATTTGAAGATCATCGACGAAGACCTGTTTATGCGGTGCCAGCAGACTGCCTTGCCATGAGCGAAAGATATATCGATCATCATTTCGGTGAGATCATCGGCTTTGAATCGGAAATCGAATCCAGATTGATTGATGCCGATTGTAC
>CADBCX010000020.1 GCA_902793245.1 uncultured Eubacteriales bacterium
GAATGAGCGTTCAAAAGGCTTTCTTTTCCCCAGCGCTTTTTCCTTGCTTTCCCGGATGCTTTGCATCCGGAATGGCGGCTTCGCCGCCGGGCCAGAAGCGCAACGGCGTTAAGTTGGTCGTTTCTCCAAGCATCAGCGGGAACCAAGCCGATTCATGAAGTCAAGCAGATTCCGCTAATTGGGTCCAGGGGGCGAAGTCCCCTGGTGCGGGGTTCAGGGGCCGCACAGGCCCCTGCTCCGTTACTCTTTGCAACATGATTGTTATCAGCTTTCATAAATCGGAAAGCCCGCGCAGGATCATTGCGCGTCAAGCACCACAACGCGGTCAAGCACGGCGGCCTTCAACACGGTCTTTGTTCCTTCGGCGGGCTGCTCTGCCAGGTCAAAGGAAACATCCTTCGTCAGTTCTTCCGCGGTAAGGGTCACTTCCTGCTCGTACTGCTGGTTCACTCCGTTCAGCTCCGTTTCCAGTATCAGACGGATGCGGAGGGCAGGGTCACTTCATAGGCAGCTTCCGGGGTTTCCGCCACGGCCAAAGAAGGAATGGCCAGCGCCAGGGCCAGCAGGACAACAATGAACAGCCGGGTCTTCGCGGGGATTCCTCCTTCTTGATTGTTCCGTCGATGTGTTGATCAGACAGGCTATATGAGTTAGGAGTGAGGAGCTTTAGAATGATGATGCTGATAAAGTGAATCCAGGTCTGCATTTCATTGAATATATATACACAACTCCTAACTCCTCACTCCTCACTCTTATTACCCCTTGACCGCGCCGCTGACGGTCATGGCTTGTTCAACCCTTTCGGAGAACAGACAGTATCCATTCGTCAGGAATTGTTTTCTTGCGATATCCAGCATCATGTCACGAGAGCATGAGAGAATCTTCGGCATGCAGACCACCTTTTTTTGAACGTGTTCAAATTATACCATATATGATTTGGTTTTTCAAGTGCCAAATACGCTATGACACGGCAGGATGGAAAGAGATTTCGGACAGCCCCTTGCGGCCCAGGGCCGTCAGGCGGCGGCAGTAATCGTCGCTGCGCTTCTGGATGTCGTCCTGGTAGACCTCCAGCTCGGGCATGGACACGGCGAAGAAATCATAGCCCACCTTGTCGAAGCTGTGGCGCTCGCCGAAGATGATGAGCTGATGGAAGGACTTTTTCGCTTTCTCGTCGTCGCCCAGGGCGTGGAATGCCAGACCCTGCCAGTAGATGTAATCCGAGGGCTGGTCGTTATAGTAGCGCACGGGCTCGGGCACCTGGGAGCCTGCGGTGGCTTTTTCAAAATATGCTTTGGCTTTTGCCTCGTCGCCCATTTGCCGATAAGCGCAGCCCATGAGGTAATGGGCCTTGTTGTCGGGCACGTTTTCCAGCTTGCCTTCGCCCAAGTTCACGGGATAGGACAGCGTGCGTTCGGCGTAAGCAATGGCCTCCTCCGGTTTGTTTTCAGCCAGCGCCTTTTCACAGAGGGCGAACAGGGCAATTTTGTATTCGTCGGCCACCTTGCCTTCGCCGCCCTCCCAGACGTGGAAGGTGTAATGGGTCAGCAGGCCGAGGGCTTTTTCATGCTGCCCGTCCAGGTTCAGCAGGGAAACGTAGGCCAGCATCAGGGCATAGCGGTCGGGAAGGATTTCCCGGTGGGCTTCCAGAATCGCCAGCCGTTCCTTCACCGGGCGTTCCAGGCGCTTGAGCAGCTGCTCCTGTTCCAGCAGGAAGCGGCTGTTTTTCGGTTCCAGCTTGACCGCTTCCGCGATTTCAGGCGCGGCTTTTTCTTTGTCGCTGTGGTTGAAACAGGCGATGGACAGGTTGCGGTGGGCCAGGGCAAAGCCGGGCAGGGCGTTCACCGTCTGCTGCCAATGCGCAATCGCCGCGCCGTACTGCTTTTTATCGTAGAGCAGCTCGCCCAGATAATAATGCGCCATGGGCGCTTTCCGCCCGCCGCTTTCTAATACGGCGATGGCGTTTTTCAGAATCAGGCTTTCCATCACCTGGTTGGGGAAACAGTAATCGGGGTTCGCGTTTTCACCCGCCACACAGGAAAGCACGGCGGAGGGCAGGCCCAACTTGCTTTCGGCATAGCTCTGGGCATAGGGCAGCAGAGGGCTTTCGGCAGGGGCGGATGCCAGCAAGTCCGCCGCGTCCTGATAAAAGCCGAAGCCGATGTACTCATATGCTACGTTCAAGTATTCTTCCGCCCGCCCGCCGGTGGCTTTGTCGAAGGCCGCCTGATCCGCGTGACGGCACAGCAGGCTCAGATACAGCGGATCGATCTGCAAGCTCTCCTCCAGGAAGCGCCAGTATTCCGGGCTTTCCTTGTCCAGGTGTGCCAGGATGGCCGCTTTCAGACTGCGGGTTTTCATGTCGTGCCAGCCCCGGAGGAGGCTTTCGTCGGCGAATTGCAAAGCCTGGTGCAGATTTCCCTGCTTCACAGCGACGCAGGCCAGATGATGATAGGCCGCGCCCGCCGTTTCCGCGCTCCAGGTAGCCTTAAAGAAGGCGTCGTAAGCCTGTGGCAGTTTGTCCAGCAATTCAAGGGCTAAACCAAGATTGAAGTATGCTTCGCCGCTGTATGGGTTGGGGTTGCGTCCGATCTGCTTTTTGATAGCGGCCTCAAAGTAAGGAACGCTTTCCTCGATTTGAGCATTCCGGAGCAAGTACAGGCCATAGGCGTTGTTCAGCCGGATGTCGGTGGGGTCGCGCCGCAGACCCTCCAGATAATAGTCGGCGGGCAGGAAGGTGGCGTGGCGGTACTGCTCCAGATGCTGGCCCGCCAGATAAAGTTCTTCCAAGGACTGGATTTCTTCCGGCTGTTTCAGCGCGACCGCGGGTTCGGGAATGGGCCGGTTTTCCCGGATGTATTCCCTGTATTCGCAAAGGATTTTGCCGCTTTCGTCGGTGACGGTCACGGTGTAATCCCGCAGGCTGTCCAGCGAATCCACAAGCGCGGCCCTGGGCGACAGGTCGGCTCTCTTCCGGTAGACTTCCTTCCCTTCCGCGCGGATGATGATCTCGGCGTTTGGATACGTGCCGGTGGCGTATACCTTGATCCGGGCTTTGGTTGCTTGCTTCCGCACGGCCTCGCTGGCTTCTTTTCCGTATGCGAAGGGGTCGGCTTCGATTGCTTTTCCGTTCCCGTCCAGGAAGTCCACGCCCAGCACCACGTCCTTGGTGGCGTTGCTGACCCGGCCCACGGTCTTATAGGGCATGAAATACTGGACGAAGCTCTTTTCCTCCTGGGGCTTGAGCCAGGCAAAGTCCGGCTGGTTGTCGCAGTACACGCCGGTCATGAGCTCGATGTAGGGGCCGTCGTCGTCGGTCAGGTTCCTGTCCCACATGCGGCCAAAGTCCCCGCAGCCCCAGGTCCACTGCTTTTTGCCGGGGCTGATATGATGGTCGGCCACATGCAAAAGGCCCGCGTCTTTTCCCTCGTCGAAATTGCCCACAAAGTCAAAGTCCGAGTGTGCCGCCATGTAGGAGGTGGGCACCTTGATGTTCTTGTACCGGGAAATGTCCACGCCCACGGAATAGTCGGCCTTGTAGTATTCGCCTGTTGCAATCGGGAACGTGGAAACGGCCCGCTTGCCGTGATCCATGACGGCGTTCACGTCGGGCGGGAACACGGAGAAGGTGTCGTCGTTCACATGCACGGCGGGGTTGGCCCACCAGAGGAAGGTCTGGGGGTAGTCCGTTGGATTGAACAGCCTGCCCCTGATTTCGATATACGCCTTATCGGGATACAGAGTAATCGCCGCGTTGCCCTTGGTGCCGTTGATGCGGTCGGTTTCGCCGAGGGTTACGGTGGCGGAGCCGTCGGGGTTTTCGGTGAAGGTATAATCCACCGGCATGAAGGTGGAGGGGCGGTGGTGCTGGGGCCAGTTGAACTCGATGCCGCCGCTGATCCACGGCCCGGCCAGGCCCACCAGCGCGGGCTTGACGACGCGGTTATAGTAGACAAAATCATAGCCATTGGTTTTGTCATACGCCCGCTGGATGCGCCCGCCCAGCTCCGGCAGGATCATCACATACAGGAAATCGTTTTCTAAAATGACGGCTTTATACGGAACATCTTCCTTGGTTTCGCTGATTTTTTCCGTCACCGGCACGGGATACACCTTGCCCGTGCTGCCCTGGTAGGCGCGCTTTTCGATAAACAGCGGGCTTTTTTCCGGGGCCGCGGCCTTGTAGGTGGGCAGGATGATGATTTGTTCGTAAACCTGTACCTTGCTCATGGTGGATTCCTCCTTGTCGTGGGGATCTTTTTCCCGGGTCCATCCGGCCCACGCCGAAAAACAGCCCAAGGGCATTTGAAAAAGAATCTTCTGTCAGCCGGCAGGCCGCAGCGCTGTATGAATATGGCTGATCACGAGGAGAACGGTTCTCTGATTCCTGACATCGTAATTGGATGTGATGCCATCCGTCCTGTCAAAGCATAGCAGTTCGTCATGTATCTGTCAAGCCGTCAGGCCCCGCGAGGCGCGATGGCAGATATTACAGAATTGTTAATCATACGAAAGCCGTGAGCATAGAAAATGCAAAATACTTGACAGCAATAAATTCTTACTGATATAATATATTGGTGAAGGTTGAACCATTTACCACATAGAAAAAAAGGATTTGAGAGTATATTATCGACGCGCCTTTCCAGCCTTATACTCAGAAGAAAAACATTGTTGAGTTGTTTGGAGGTAAGCTTTCTTGAAACGATTTTCAGCTCTGTTCGTATCTGTTCTGTTGCTTCTTGGTTTGTTTTCCCTGAACGCTTCTGCGGCAGCCGAATCCTCTTATACGCAAAAGATCGTTTACCTGCTCATTGATAATTCAGGCAGCATGAATTGGGATGAAGGAAACCAAAACGCAGAGAATATAAAGGATTCCCGCTGGAACAGCGCTATTTATGCCTTGCAGACGTTTTCCAGTTTACTGAACGAAAATGATAAACTCGTTGTTCGTTCAGTAGGAGACTACGGAAAAATAATCAGTGTTGATGCGAATGAACTCTCACAAGAAAAGCTTACCAGTTTTTTAAAGGACTGCCAGAAAGACGGTAAGCCAGCATCAGGCACGAATTTTCAAAGCGTAGTGAATTTATACAATAAAGAAATGGTCAAAAATGAAAGCGATGCCCATACATCTGAGAAAGAATTATGGTTTGTTATCGTGACCGATGGAGCATTTAGCTGGACAGATGAAGATGGTATAAAACGTGATTGTAATTCAGAAGTGATATATAATTACTTGAAAAACACGGTTGCTGCGGAGCCTCTCGGGGGTAAATTGCCGCAAATCCTGTATTTGACTATTTGCGGTACTGATGATATGTCTATCGACAAATATATTTCGAATGACCGGGCCAATGGCAAAAACGTACGCATATACACATACAATACCCCAACCGTAAGTGGTATCATCCAAACAATGGAGGATATATCGGATTTCATTTCCGGACGCATCCGTTATTCACGCGACGAATCACACAGCGATTACGAGCTCAATGGCAACACCATCACTTTCAAAACTGATATTCCCATGAGGGATGTCGTGGTTCTGATTCAGAGCAGAAACAAGACAATCGGCGACATTAGCTTTCCCGGGGCTGTCCTTTCCCGCAAAGGAGATATTGTTTCCCCGGCAAAAGATATGCGGGCCTTTATGCGCCAGTTTCAAAAAGAAGGAAACGGCAACTTCCAGCCCGGCACCTATACGCTGAACCTGCAATATAAGCCGGGGAAAGACGATGTCATCACGCTGCTGTTCCAGCCCGCCTTGGTGGTACGCAACAGCTATACCGTGACCGACCGCTATGGAAATTCCTTTGATATGGACGCCGAAGAGCTTGCAAAAAGCAAGGAGATTTTTGAAGGCAGTTCCATCGTGACTCATGTGCACGTGTACGAAGCGGGCGAGAATGGCAGGGAATACCCAATTTCCGGCCTTCTCGGCGGCAATGCGGAAGTGTCCGTGGCCGCGGTTCTCCCCGATCAGCAAGAATTAAATCTGAAGAAAAGTTCAAGCCAGGCTTACGATTATGCCTATACAGCGGAAAAAAAGGGCCGCAACGCATTGCGCACAATGGTTTCGCTCCATAAATACAACGATATCGAGCTGCGGAGTGAAGACTATTTTGAAGTAACAGAAGCCAGTAAGGATCCGCTTTACCCCATTGTGGACGTTTCCGCCGACCTCCAAAGCAAAACCGTCAGCCAGCTCACCATGGCGCGGGAAGGCGCGGAGATTGTATTTCATTTGAAGACGCAGCCCGGCAAAAGCATCCGGAGTCCGGAACAATTTGTAAAAAGGGGATTGCTTACGGCGTCCCTGACGGGCTCCGACGGCGTTTCCCATCCCGTGGACACGTTTGAATACAGCAGCGCCGATCCGACCAGGGTCACGCTGAAGCTGCCGCCCTCGCCGGGCTTCCAGGCGGGGAAGTATCAGGTTGCGCTGAATTTGGGCGACTGCTTCCAAGCCAGCTGCGCCCTGGAGGTGACCGCTTCCAAGCTGAGCCTGAAAGCAAACGGCGGCGACAGCGTCACCCTCTCCCGCCTGAAGCTGGGGAACGGTTCTTTCGACATTCCCTTCAGGCTTTTTGATGGCGGCAGCGAGGTCAAAGGGGTGGAGGAGATCCGCGTGACGGTTTCTCCTGCTTCCAATTCCTTCTCATGGAAAAAAGGCACCCTGACCGTGCGCAACGACAGCGCGACGGCGGAAGGCGTTTATTCCATCGCCGCCGAGAAATACTGCGGTCTGCCCGTAAGCTGCGCGGCCAGGGTGACCATTACCGAGGGCGAGGACGAGATCACCGTAAGCGGCGAGGAGCAGACGCTGACGCAGGTGGCGATGTTTGAAAAAGGCGCCAGGGTGTCCTTTGATTTGGCCTACCAGGGCCGCGCCCTGACCGCCCAGGAAGCCGACGCCCTCATCCGGGAGAAAAAGCTTTCCGTAACCGCGAACGGAGCGATCAGCATTGGCTCTCTCCAGGCAGCGGCCGGCAAGGTTTTCTGTGATGTGAAGGCCGCCTGGATGGCCTCCGGCGAGTACAACGTAACCCTGACGGTTCATGGAAACGGGCAGAAGGCGGAAAGCAGGATCACGATTCAGGAATCCGCGTTCGAGGCGGAAATCTCTCCCACCCTGGTGGCCTACGACGACTTGCGGGCCGGAAAAGCAGAGATCAGGCTGTGTGCGCTGCGGGAAAAAGGCTCCGCCGCTTCCTTGGATATCGGCAAGTATCAGGCCGTGCTGCGCGGAAACAATACGGGCAAATGGAATGAAAAAAGCCGGACCTTCACCCTGAACAGCCAGCTTGACAGCAAGGATCCCATCATTCTGGATTACCTGGTCATGGGCCAGAAAAAGGGTCAGCTTTCCGTCGCCGTGGACGATCCCCTGAAGGGTATCGTATCCGCGGACGGCGCAGCCATGTCCGTCAGCCAATGGACGCTTCTGTACGGCCCGGAGAATACCGTTCTGCGTTTCCCCCTGAAGGACGACACAGGAAAGCCCGTTCCTCTGGACAAAGTGAAATCGCTGATCAGCGAATTCACGGCGGAAGGCCCCGCCGGACTGCAAACCGAGGCCCTTTCCCTGACCGCGGAGGAGGGCGGCTTGGCGCTGACGGTCAGGCCAAAGGACTACAAAAGCTACCGGGAACTGCCGAAGGGAGACTTTACCTTTGTCCTCAAGCGCGACGCCGAGGATTTCGGCCGCGCCGCGCTGCACATTGATCCATCCGATGTGCAAGCGAAAAACGTTTCCCCCACAATCCAGTGGAGCGAGTTCAAAAACAACGGCTCCATGACTGTGTCCCTGTCCCTGTGGGACGGCAAAAAGCAGCTGAACGCCAAAACCTACGGGCTGACCGCCGGCGTGGAGTTCCCCTCCGGACAAAAGCAGCCCTCCCCGAAGGCCGACTATGCGGAGGACGGCGCAAACTTTGCCATTTCATATCCCAAGGACTTTGCCCAAGGCAGCGTCCTGATCCTGAATCCCTCCGCCAAGGGGGAAGCGCTGCCCCAAATCAAGCTGCAGCCGAATAACGCCTCCTATGAAGTGCGCATTGAACCGGAGAACGGCGGCGCCATCCGGCAGTCCGCTTTGCTCCAGGGCCTTCGGTTTTCCGTCCAGGTGCTGGAGGACGGCAAAGCCATTGCCCTCTCCCCCGATCTCCTCGAGATTTCCAGCGACACGCTTTCCATCGCGCAGGCGGGCATGGACAAATCCAATGAAACAGCGTATTACACCGTTTCCTGCGAAGATTTGACCCTGGCCCCCGGCAATTATCCGGTAAAGGTTTCCTACACCTCCACCCTGCGGAACGCATGGTCGAAGACCTGCGTGCTCACGGTGACGGATTCCGACTATCAGGTAACGGCGAATACGCCTGCGCTGACCATCGAAGCGCGGGATATTACCGAGCAGAGCGGCTGCGACGTGCTGTTTGCCGTTACGCAGGACGGCGGCCAAAAAGTGCCCCGGGATCGGCTGCTTTCCCTGTTTTCCAGCCTGCCGGAAAAGGCGGAGGAAACAGAGAACGTGTCTTTGGTCTGGAGCGCGCCCGAGGACGGCGTGCTGCGCTGCAACGTGACCACAACGCTGGGCATGCATGATTTTGAGTCGGAGCAGAAATACGCCCTCACCTGCGCGCTGAAAAACGGCGTGACCGCCCAGACGGTTCTGACGGTGAAACAGGTGCATTACGCCGTGAAATCCGACGACGCCGACGGCAATCTTGTTCACACCCGCCTGCACGAGCCCGACCAGGCTTCCGTGCGCTTTACGGTGGTGTACACCGATGAAAAAGGCGACGTTCAAGGTCGCGTGCCCGCGGACATCCTGCGGCAATGGGTTGAGAGCGACCGCTTCTATCTGAGCTATGATTACAAGCCCCAGGACGGTATCTGGCAAAGCCTGAGCAACTTTTTCCGCATGGGCCGCGACCGGCTGCGCCTCCGGCTGGAACCGACCGGCACGGACGGCGAAATCAAGGCGTACGCCCAGGGCGTTTGGAATTATACCGGCCTGTGGGGGCTGGAAGGGTTTTATCACAATGTGGGCGATCGCTGGTTCGTGCCCATCGGCATGGTGGAAACCCACATATCGCTGAACAGCAACGGCGACCAGGGCGCTTCCGCGGTGTTCAGGATCATCCGCGACGAACCGCTCAAAGAATGGGGACTGTACTTCGCGTTTCCCATTTACATCGTGCTGTGCATCCTCCGCGCGCTGTTCAAAAGAAAATTCCCCTGGCGGCGGCTGCGGGTATCGGCGCTTGACGTTACCGACGACAACAACGGCGAAACCCTGTCTTATATTTTTACGACCGCCAAGGGCTTCTTCTGGCGCAAGGTGCTCGGTTTCTTCCTCTGGCCCGTTACCCTGCCGATCAACCTCCTTCTCTTATTTACAAAAGACCAGGCGAACATATGGATACAAAAAAGCATCATGGTTGGAGACATCCGGGTGAAGGTCAGGGCAGTTGGACGCACGCCTTTCCATGACAACGACATTGAAGTCATCCTGAACTCCGGCATCAGCGTGTACCAAGGCCAGCAAATGATGCTGCCGGACGGAACGCCTCAAACCGAAATCAGCACATGGCAGTTGAATTTTTCCTCTTATCATAGCACCAACGACGACGATGATTCCTATTCCATTATTCTGTCGGATCGCGCCGACGTGCTGTATCTTAAAGAAGGAGGTGAAACTCCTTCCTACGGTATTCTGATGAAAAGTAAAATTTAAATCAACAATAGAAGAGGCAAAACGAAAGGGAGGACACACAAATGGCGAGAAAAACACTTCTGATTGGTCTTGGCGGCACCGGTTGCGCCGTGGTGCAGCAAGTAAAGGAAATGATAGGCCCCAATACGCAGGATATCCAGTTTTTGGGCTTTGACACGGATCACAGCCGCGCTGGAAAGTTCGGCCTGGACGTGGTGGAAACCGGGCGGAATCTGCTGGTGGAAGACCTGCTTCCAAACGAACCGGATTCAGACGAGTGGTTTCCCCATGAGCCCACGCTTTACGGCCGCAACATGCAAAACGGCGCCGGCCAGGTGCGCACGCTGTCCCGTCTGGCGCTGAAAGATACCATTCGCCGCAACGGCATGGGCAAGCTGGAAAAAGCGCTGGACATCCTGCATACGCCCGGACAGGATAACGATAACGTGGCCTTCTTTGTGACCATTGTTTCTTCCTTTGCGGGCGGTACGGGCTCGGGCATGTTCATCAGCCTGGCGTTGTATCTGCGCCGCTATATTCTGAATACCTATGGCACCAACGCCATCATCGAGGGGATATTCGCTCTGCCCGATGTGTTCATAGAAGGAAAGACATCGGATGTGCAGAAGGAGAGCATGTTTGCCAACACCTTCGCTTCCCTGAAGGAACTGGTAAACATCAACCGCGTGTGCCTGTCCAGCAACCCCAGCGCCAATGAAATCAAAATGAGATACCGTGTAGGCAACAACATCATTTTTGACAGCGCCGTTGACCGGCCGGACGAAAAAAATCCCCCCGTCAAGCTCAAGCCTTTTGACCTGATGTTCTTCTTTGACAAGATCAACTCCAACCGCAACGTGCTGCCCGGCGGCAAAGACGAATATCTGCGCTGCATGGCTCAGGCCGTGTTCATGCGCTGCTTTGCCCCCGCCGTGAGAGACACCGTGCGTTCTGAGGAAGACAATCTGTCGGTCAGCCAAATCGAATCCGACAATGAAAACCGTTTCGGCGCGCTGGGCACCGCCAAACTGATCTATCCCTATCTGGACATCCTGGAGTATTGCAATCTTCGCAGCGCCATGGAAACCATCGGCCAATGCTGGAACGCGCCGGAAGTGAATTATAAGCGCTGCCACCAGGAAGAATTGGCGCAGAACAAGCTGAACAAATTGGTAAGGGTGCGCAGCAGGGGCGAAATATATATCGACTGGGTGGAAAAC
The DNA here is from genome assembly GCA_902793245.1 of uncultured Eubacteriales bacterium. GTDB lineage: Bacteria > Bacillota > Clostridia > Christensenellales > Aristaeellaceae > RUG563. The sequence goes on from CADBCX010000020.1 coordinate 10,942, forward strand.
AACATCAGCCAGCCGGAGTTCGCTTTCCTGGAGGGCGCCATCACGCAGGAGTCCAAGCAATCAGAGGCATCCCGCGGCAATAAGAAGAATGCCGATGATAAACCCAAATTTGTCAACAAAGCGGTGGAATACTTTAACACCCTGGAGCAATACATCAATGACGAAGCGGAAAAAGAAGTACAGGTGCCCAATAAAAAAAGGCTCGGTGCGCTGGAAAGCCTGAGCCGCGACAAAATCAAGGGGACGGTAAAGAACGCGGAGGAGGCAATCAGAAAAACCTTCAAAACCATCAAAGAAAGCTTCATGAGCGCTTCCATCCATCGCGTCGACACCATTTTCCCGCAGGAGCTTACCCGCCTGATCCCCGATTCTGACCAGCTGAATCCGGTATGCATTACCGGGCTTTTGCGCAAGAATGACAGCGCCGTTCATCCTCTGGCGGCCCGCTATCTGCTTTATAAAGTCCGCGAGTCGCTTGATTCGGCCAGAAATGAAGCGCGGGCCCAGGCAAACACCGCTTCCACGGAAATCGAAACGTACATCCACAAGGATTGGCTCCCCAAAACCAAGGGGGTTTACGACGACGCTGTTAAGTCCATTCCCTCCGCCGTGAACCTGCTTGGATTGCAGGATTTTGCCCGGAAATATTCCTCTGAAAGCGAAAAAGCCATTAATGCGCTGAGTTCTTATCGGTTAAATCAGCTCAAATTCCTGGTGTACAACAGCGTGCTGAAGCGCCTGGATCTGTTGATCAGCCAGTATGAACAGCTTTTTGATCTTCTGCCCAGCATTCTCAAAGATATGAACACGAAGATCAATTTGCTCGCCACCAAACACAGTTCCATCAGCATGGAACAGTACCTGTGCGCCAGTCCCGAGGCTATGGCCGAGATTTATGGGTCCCTGGACAAGCCCCAGGAAAACACGGCTTCCAGTCCCATCTATGACAGCCTGCTCCGGGCTTTGTGCAATTATACAGTGAAGCTGATGGACCGCAAAAGCAAAGCGGCTTACATGCATCAGGCCCTGGACAAGAAGAACGAGCAGTACGAAAGCCTTCTGCAGGCAACCAAAATTAAGAGACTGTTCGAGAACGAGGTTCTGCCCTTCTATTTCGATCTGCTCAACAAGCAGGAAGGCAACCCGGCCAAATTGGATAAGGATATCCTCACAGCGCTGGACGAGGAAGCCGAATTCAGGGCCAGAGCCGCGCTGGTGGCGGAAAGCAGGGATTATGATGAGCCTACCGTTGAAGAATGCAAGCAGCAGCGCATGAAGCTCATCGTTGATCTGATTACCCGCGCCGCGCCGCACCTGATGTACAGAGAAGTGCAGTCCAAGCTGATCCAGCCGCTGTACTGGTGCGTAAATCAGCAGGTTGCTCTGGGGAGGAATATGTCGGATATTCTCGACAACGGCACCGCGGATGAACCCAGCGTCGCATGCAACATTGCTTTCCCCCGCCATGAACTGTCTGTCTATCGGTCGTCCATCGGCCTGCTGGTGTCCGATGTGAAGAAGTTTGTGGACTACGGCGTTCAGCACGGCGAGTATTTTGAAAACTATGAAAACCGCCTGCGCAAGATTTCCCAGGGGCTCTATAAAGACGGAGAGCACAATGAGCACAGCGTAACGCCTCACGCCGATATTCGCTGGCATCTGCGCGAATATCTGCAGCCCCTCAGCGATGAAAGAGACGCGGAGGACAGGCGCAAAGCGGCCCGGGCCATGTGGCTGGGCGTCATTTACAGAAACATCCGGCTGGCGAAAAACCAGCGGACCAATCAGCTGTGCGTCAGCTTCGCCTCTCCCAAGAACCAGGAAATCGGCAACCAGGGCGTGCTTGTTCCGCTGTACTACCGCAATGAGCCCGTGAAGAACTTTAACCAGATGTACCAGCTGTACCACGCGCTGCTGGATGACAACCTGATCAAGCACCGCCTGCTGGACCTGCTGGAGCCCGTTTACCTTGAGGACGCGCACCGCTTCATGGCTGTGGGCAGCAGCGGCTATAACATGAAAGGCGCCAACGCCAATCCCCTCCTGCGCGCGCTGCACGATGAAGAGAATGCCGATAAGCCGCAGTCAGGCCTGAATGTGCTCACCCTGGCGGAGGATATCCTCAAGCTTCAAGCCATGGATACGCGCAGCATTGCCATGCTGGCCAAGGAAAAGGATCTGATCATCGCTGAGCTGATGAACATCATCAACGGCCTTCAGATGAGCACCTCCCGCAAGAAGGAGCTGTGCGCTTACATCGCCCAGTGCTCCATTTATCGGACGAACGTGGCCTCCCGCGCCCGGGACGAGCAGTTCCTGCCGGATTTCAATGTCATGGCTTTGCCCACTGAAAGGGCTGGCGCTTCCCGCCGCAAGGCGGAGGAAAAAGCTGCCCCTGCGGAAGCTCCCCAGGACGCCGCGCCGAAAAAGCCTGCCGCTGCCAAGTCTTCCGCGGGCAAGGCTGCCGCGAAGAAGACGACCGCCGCAAAGACTTCTGCCAAAAAGACTTCCACCGCAAAGGCTTCTGCTGAAAAGGCTTCTGCCGCAAAGACTACCGCTGCAAAGACTTCTGCTAAAAAGACTACCGCCGCAAAGTCTGCCGCATCGAAGTCTTCTGCCGGCAAGTCCGGCACCGCCAAAGCTTCCACCGGGAAGGCCTCCGCTGCCAAGACCTCCACGGCGGCGAAGTCTTCCACCGCCAAAGCCGGAAGCGGTAAGAAAACCTCGGGTACGAAAACCACAAAGTAAACCCTGCCATAAAAACGGCTGTACAACATGATTCGCAGGCTGACGCATACGCGCAAAACCGTATGCGTCAGCCTTGTCGGCAATCGGCTGTGATCATTCGTGCGCTGCGCGTGCGCGCCTTTTATATTGCGACATGGAAATATCTCGCGTGAGGATGGAAGCTGCAGCATGACCACATACTTTATTCACATGGGCGGCATACACGCCCTGGAGAATCTCAAGCGCCTGTGCCTGCTGGATGAAGATCCGGATGGGGAGCTTATTGTTTACGATAACGCGGTTTGGGACGACACATCCAAGAACAACAGTCAACACACCCTGTCCGAGTGCGCGGAGGAAATCAGCAAGCGCATTGATATGGAGGATTTCCTTCGGGAAGACTTTTCCGTGGTGGTTTATGTTCCCGCCCAGTCGGCTCCCAACACACACCAGGATATCCATGAGGTTCCCCGTATTGCCGCTCTGGAATTATTGTATGTACTGCAAATCCAGTATGATTTGCTGCGCGTTTTTTGGCCAAATGGCAAATATCCCCGCCGTCTGCATATGATTTTTGGCGAATACGCCGATTTTAAGCTGCATGCGGTGGATGTGTTTTCCAAGCAGAAGCCGCAAAAATCCTTTCATGATTTGCTCGAAGCCCTGTGGCGCGAATTGCTGCCCAATGAAACGCCGAAGGAGAACTATTCAAGAGAAGAATGCAGCGCCATCCTTCAAAGGGCGGAGAACGGCAGGTGGACCTGCCTGAAGGAATTGGGCCTGGAGAAGACGTTTGCCAAACTCACAGACAATCAAAAAAGCGAGCTCTCCAGCCAAATCATCAAGGATGAGCTTTACAACGCTGTTACGGAGCTGTTCCGTGAAATCAACAAAATGAACGCGGGCCGCAAAGAAAAAACCAGCGAAGTGGAAACCGTCCTGACCGTGGACCACATGCTGCTGGAAAAAAGCTCCGATATACATGAACTGACACGCAACGAAACGCTGCTGTTTTTCTATGTTTACAGCGGCGTCTGGCAGGCCTGCGAAGGAGGCGCCCTGTCAGCGGATCAATCCAGGCCCGATACACTCATCAAAGACGGCGGCACGCTGCCCAAGATTGATATTCTGCTGCATTCCGCGCCCGCAGCCTTACAGAAAAAGTATGATTTGCTGCTCAGGAATCTTCAGGAAATCGACCCGGACAGGGCTTTGCGGGTGCCGGAGCGCGACTCGAAAAAGCAAATGATCACGATTCATCAAGAATCAGTAAAGTGGCTTCATAAAAATCCGTATCAGCCGTTATCAGATCAAGGTGAGCAACCTTTCAGCGTTCAAACGGGCAATCATCGGAGCAGCGGCCTTCGCCTGCTTTTCCTGTCTGCCAGAAGGATCGAAGAAAACGCGAGGCAGGTGCTGAAAAAGATCAAAAAGGAAAGCGAAACTCTTGAAAGGCGCATTCAGGATTATGCCACGAGCCTGGAAAGCGCGTACAATGAATGTAAATACAAGCAGCTTCGGGATATTGAGAAGAAAATCTATCAGGAAACAAAAGAATTTGACCAGCAGAATATCGACTGCGACGCCAGTTTTTTGGCAACAGCCCAGATCAATACCAGGGAAAGCATCAACAATTTGCATCAATCCATTCTGGACGCCAAGTGCAAGGCGCTTGTCTGGCCTCAGGATATATCGAAAGCCGTGGGAAATACCCAAAAAAAGGTGGATCAGCTGCTTGAGCGAATGAAGTGGAGCCATTGGCTGCTGCGTATCCTGACGGCAGCGGTATTTGTGCTGCTGTTTTCCGCTCCTGTTCCATTGCTGAACAGTTTGGGCTTTTCCAACCTCCCCCGGCTTATTTCCCTGGCCACGGCCGCAGGCGCGGCCCTGGGCGCCTATCTGATCAGCGAGCAGGTGTTCCTTTGGCGCTATAAAAACGCCGTGAAGAGGTTGACCGACGATCTGGCCAGCCAGTGGGACAGCTGCAACAATCAGATCATGTCTTCTTCGAATCATTTTCAGACGATGCTGCTGGAACATGTACCCAGCCTTTTTGCCCAATACCAGTACGGCGAACGCCTGAAAGCCATCATGGAAATGGCTGAAACGCGCAGGAGCAAGATCACCTATCACAAAAAAAGGCTCAACAAGCAGATGGAGGCCATTTTTTTCCTGGCCAGAGATCTTGATATCCATCTGACCGTAAAGGAAGAAGATCCGGATGACGCGAATGAGCCCGCAGATCCGGCGCATGCGCCGGCATTGGATATCCAACTGGATTTCAGCGCTGTGTCGGACCAAAATCGGGAACTCTACGGCCTGACCGCCGATGCCGCCCGTGAATTGATCAGCCAAGCGCAGGCACAGGGGGATAATTAAATGAATGTGATCTTTCAGAGTTTTCTTTCCTGGATGTCCACGTTGGCCGGCAGGATGTTTCCTCTGCTGATCTGCGCCCTGTTCCTGCTGTTATTGCTGCTGGGACGCGGAAGCAACACAAAACGCGGCGAACGGTGGAAAAACGCCTTTTTTCCTTATCTCGCGCTGATTTTCGGCGTGACGGCGTGCCTGTCGGTCAACCTGCTGGACAGGGAGCTGGACGGGCTTTTGAACAATTCCACGATCCGCCCTTATATCGACAGCGCTCTTTCCTGGCTCAATCTGAGCGATGTGTTTGCTTACGGCTTCCTGGTCGCCAAGATCATCGTGATCAATGTGGGGCTTGCCATCTCCTATATCGCGGTGAAGTTCTGCGGGATCGGGCTGAGCTTTCTGGGTTCCTTCCCGATCCGGTTGATCCGGTGGATCGCAAAGAAGCTGAAAAAGCAGGATTCCGCAGGGATAGAGGACGCGTATCAGGAAAAGAAAAAAAGCCTGCGCACAAAATATCTGGAATTGTTCTACAAGTTCGACGCAGAAGAAAAAAAAGCGTATATCAAGCCCAAATTTATTAAAATATGCAAAATTTTCCGCCTGGCGGCTTATATTCTCATGGGGGCGTATTTGCTGCTGCTCATCGCGGTGCTGACTCCCGTGTTCAAGCATTTTTCATGGTTTCCCTATGAATTCTTTACCAATTTATTGAACGCTATCTACCTCTATCCGGTCATTTCGCTGATCGTGCTGTTTGAGATCACGGATTTTCTGGACGGGGCCGACCTCAGCCCGGAAGAATTGATGCGCTATGACCAGGATACGGATATCCAGGTCATCACGAATTACAACCGGGCCCAGAATTTGCTGGCGAAAACCTTTCCCGACCGGTATCAGACGGTTCTTTCCACGCCGGACACCGTTGGAAGGCCGGAAAACACCGATGTACAATACGTATCCCCCGTCGTTGACAGGATCCGCGCATTCTGCCAGGGCGATATCAGCAGCGCGGCGGCACAGCAGAAGCCGCCCGCCTCGGTGCCTAAACCCGTGCGTATGGAGACAAACGCTGAGATCCTGCGCCTGATCGACAGCCTGGAGCAGGGCAAGGACTGCCTGGCCTCCGCCTCCCTTTTTGCCGATATGGCCGACGCCTTCATGGTGTACATGCATATTATCCTGTGCTGCGGCAAAAACGTGCTGGTGCTGTGCGCGGATGATTCCCAGGTGCAGAACGTCAGCGCTTTTATCACCGCCAGGTTAAACAGCATCAATCAGTTTTCCCCGGTGTGGATCATCAAAACGGAAAGCAAAGCCGTTCATTCCGGCGACTGCGACGTGCTGGTCACCACGCCCACCAGCCTGCAGGACGATTCCGTGATCGTGGGGCAGGAGCAGTTCTTTGAGCATGTGCGCCTGATTTTGGTGCCCAACACCGTGAAAATGCTCATTTCCTACGCGAGCGCTTTTTCCTGGCTGGTGCATCGCTTTGAAGGCAGCAGGACGCTCCGCATGGAAGTCAAGGAGGAACAGAGGAAAAACGGGCAGAGCGATCACATTGCGTCTGCTCATCCCGTGTCTTATCTGTTTTTGAATCAGGGCTTGCCCGAGGAACTGAGAAATACGCTGGAAAGCATTACGGACCGCAGCCTGAGCATTCACGAATGCCATTTCAGCGCCAGCAGCACCGTGATTTCCCTGTGGAACGAGGAAAGCGGAAAACTCCCCAGCCGGTCCCAGGAGCGCCTGTTCGGCCAAAAGCTCACCTCTCCCTACATTGGCTTCATGCTGCCCCTGGCCCTTTCCTCATATAAACTCACCCACACCGATATCCTGCTCCTGTCGGATTGGCTGCCCTATCGGGACGCCACCCAGAGCCTGGAAAGCCGCGCGTACCTGATCAATGAATACCTGGGCGACGAGCAGGGCCTGGCGTCGTTTGAGCGCAGCATCTCCTTCCAGGGCGGTTTTGACGCGGAGCGGGACCCCGTGATCATCATCGAGGACGAACTGCGGAACCTGCCCTGCGCCGTAAGGGAAGCGTGCCATTACTGCGGCGCGCGAAGCGCGCTGGTGCACATTGTGTCCGCGCCTTATCTGCTGCGTGATTTCTTCCAAAGCAGACTGAAGGACGAAAGGAGTATTTCCGCCAAAAGCAACGGCATTTTCCCGCTGTATATCCAGTCTGACGCCGTGCGGATGAAGAACATATGCAGTGAATTCCGCCAGGCCGGGAAAATGACGGAGGACCGGCTGCTGCGTGAGCTTTCGGAAATCGAAGTGCTTGGCATTCAGCAAGGCGCCACCCTGGAGGACGCCCTGCGGGTATTCAGAAACTATATCATGCGCGGGCCCACGGACAGCAGCCTGCAGTATGATTTCATTTTTGACTGGGAAGAAACGTTCAACGAGCGCCGGGCCACCTTTGAACACAAGCGCGTGGTGAAGCTGCGGGCTGGCGAGATGATGCGCACGATCCTCTCCGCCGACCGGGAAGCCACGCTGTGCTTCGGTTCCACCACGCTTCGGCTGGGCTTCTCGGCGGAAAACATCTTCCAGCGCTACATCCCCGGCCAAACTCTGGTACGCGGCGGCAAAATGTACGCCATCGACAGTATCAACGCGTCTGAAGGCGTCCTGTATGCGTCCGCCGCGCCGGAAAGCCTGGAATCCCCCACCGAATTCATCCAGAACAGGGAATATACCCTCAGTGTGTCGGAGGGGGACGGGATGGAGGAAAAATGGAACGCCCCCGGCATCCATTACGGCTCCGCCAGGCTCACTGCGGCGCTGCTCACCGATGTGAAAATCCAGGTCAACACGCCGGGCTATTATTCCATCCTGTCCTACGATCCGGCCGTCCGGCCTGCCAGCATGCTGTATCACGAGCTGAGCAGGGAAGATATAAGAACCGTGTACAGGGAATTCAGCGGGCCGGTCACCGTGTTCCGGCTCGCCACGCAGGCCCAGGCGGACACCGCGAAAGCGTCGGTGCTGCTGGCGGTGGTGCTGCAGGAGCTTTGCAAAACCTTCTTCCCCTATTGCTGGCAGGAAATCGCCGTATGCCCTGTCAGCCAGGACACGTCCGATGTGACGAATTCCATGCCCAACCTGCTGAAAGCGATTTATCCCACATTGAAATCCTTCCCCTTCCCATGCGACCCCAATGAAATCTGCGTTGTGCTCATTCAGGACAGCCGATTGGACAACGGCATAGCCCAAACCCTGAAAAAAGAATTGGAAAAGCCTTATTCCAGTCTGCTGCAAACGGCGCTGGAGTATCTGGAATGGGTGAAGGACGGCCATATCGATCGCAGCTGCTTCCTGTGCTACGGCGAAGACAAACTGCCGGGGTGCTTCGATCTGCCCGGGCTGATCGCCGCGCTGCGTGAGCTGCCCCGGCCCGAGAACGTGCCGCCGAGCTCTTCCGAGCAGGCGGGCGAATGCTGCTGCTACTGCGGCGCTCGCCTGGGCGCCAGATACTACGAATTGAAAGATTCCGCAGGCAGACACAACCGGAAAATCTGCCAGACCTGCAAAGACGGACTGATCAGCGACAAAACGAATCTGGCTCGGCTTTACGCCCAGGCCGTGAGCTACCTGACAGATGGCTTTGGCATTTCCCTGCCGGAGAATATCAAGGTTCGCTTCGCGTCCGCGCGGAAAATCCGCCGACAGATCGGGACAGGCGATGTGCGCTCCGTGCTTGGCTTTGCCTATATCAAGAAAAACGAAATCTGGGTGGAAACGTTGGCGCCGGAAATGAACATTATGGAAGTGCTGGTGCATGAGCTGACGCACATCTGGCAGAACAACAGCCTCGATTTCGGCAAAACGAACGCCCAAACTGTGAAGGAATACAAGGAAGGCCATTCTTCCCTGATGGAGGTTCGCTATCTGTTTGATATGGGCCGCCGGGTGATGGCCTTACGCACCCTGCAGAGCTTGAACGGGAGAAATGACGCCTACGGAAAGGGCTTTAGAAAACTGGTGGCAGAGCTTGACGGCGATTATCAGCACAGCGATCCATTCGCTCACATGAAAGAAAAGTTTTCCAAGCCTGAATGAGCAGTTTTCCGGGCGGCGTAAACCCCCGCGCAATCATCACGAAACCCCACGCTCCAATTGCGGCGTGGGGTTTCTGTGCTTTCCGGGAAAATTGCGGCCCGATATTTTTTATCCGAAGAAAACTTGATGATCATGTTGCGTTTTGCGGGATATGCTGTGTCTAATAGGTGAAAGGTGGTGAGGCTGCCGTGGAGACTGTCAAGGGCCCTGACAGCAAGGAAGCAAGAATCGAGCGCATGGTCAACCTGTACCAGCTTCCCCTGCTCCGGCTCTGCATCCTGTATCTGCACGATGAAGAGCAGGCGAAAGACGCGGTACAGGAGACATTTATCAAAGCCTATCGGAATCTGGACAGCTTCCGGGCCGACGCTTCCGAAAAGACCTGGCTGACCCGTATCGCCATCAATACCTGCAAGAACGTATACCGGTCGGGATGGTTCCGGCATGTGGACCGTTCCGTGTCCGTTGACATGATGGCGGAGCGCGCCGCCCCGGCGGATTCGGGGGATCGGGAGCTGACGGAAGAAATCATGAACCTGCCCGTGAAATTAAAAGAAGTTGCATTGCTGTGCTGGCTGCAAGGCATGACCTATGAGGAGACGGCCCGGACGCTGGGCATCTCCCGCCAGGCTGTGGCCAGCCGGTTGAACCGGGCGAGAAATAAACTGCGTTTTGCTTTGGAAGGGAGGGACGGTCATGACCCTGCGTGAAGAACAGGAAAGAGTGCAGAAAGCGGTCAATAATTCCCTTGCGCATGTGCGGGAAGATCCATGGCTGGCGCAGCGGGTTCTTGCCAACGCGAAAGGAGAACAACCCGTGAAAAGAAAGATTTCGCTCACGCTTGTGCTGAGCGTTGTATTGGGCATCGCCCTGATGGGAACCGCTTACGCCCTGGTATCCTCCCAGGTGGCCGCGTTCTTCGGGCAGCACTGGAACCGGGAGCTGGGAACCTGGCTGGAAAGCGGCAAAGTGGCGCAGATCGGGGAAACGGTGGAACTGAACGGCGTTATGTTCACGCTGGATGAAGTGGTCTACAAGGACCGCGGCATCTACGGCGTGGGCACGGCCCGGGTGAAGGACGCAAAAGACGTGCTGGTTCCCATGGATATCGCGGACGCATGGGATATAGAGGAGGTAGCTCAGGGAGAAGAAGTACAGGCCCTCGTCCAACAGGCCCGGAGCGCCGGCGGCCGCCTGCTGTCCATCGACTGCTGGCCCGGAAAAATCGGCGTGGACGGCGGCTCCATGGTGAATGCCGGGGACGCCGGGGCGTACAATATCCGCAACGCGGACGGCAGCATCACCTTCTCCTTTGAAACCAGCGGCGGGTACGCCCTGGAGGACGGCACCACCTACCGGCTGGAGCTTTCCATCGACGTGGACGAATGGACAGCCGAAGGCATGGTGAAGAACGACGCCGTGAAGCCGCAATCCTGGACGGTGGAATTTGAACCCGTGGTGATCAAGGAAACCCCTGCCGCGGAAAACGCGAAGGAGATTCCCCCGGAGGAGATGCAGCTGACCGGGTATGAACTCGTCGTTCCCGAAGCGTACCGGCAAACCGGCACCCTGCCCCTCTGCCGCGCCGTGGAAAATGACTTCACCAAGACCGTGAAGCCGGAATGGTTCAACCAGAGCGGCATTGCCGAAATGGAGTCCGCCACGTACATGACCTTTAACGATCACGCGGTGTTGGGATTGAGTTCCGAAACCGTTTGGTACGCGGAAAATACGGGGGAGCTTTTTGATTACAACTGGCGGGAACGTGAAGAATACAATCCCAATATCGAGCCTTCTCTCCTCCCCCGCCATGCGATGTCCATGGGAATCGCCAGCATCGCCTCCGGCGTGTACCAAGGATATGCCTATGCTCAGGGCGCTGAACTGGAACACGAGCAATTGACGAAGATTTCGCTGGAGGACGCAAAGCAAACGGCGGAAGCGCTGTTTGACAAGCTGGGCCTCCGGGGCTTTGAACTGGCCTGGGCGCTGGACATGAGCGTGGAGCGCATCCATACCCTCGGGGAAGCGTATAATCACTTCTGGTTCGAGGGCGGCGGAGGGTACAGCAATTCCCCCCGGCAGGATTACGCCGCCGCTACTGCGGAGGACGAAGGGTACTACCTGATCTATACGCCCCTGGGCGTGACCAAGGTTACGGATGGGCGGCAGCAGCTGAATCTGTTCGTTACCAGCCGGGGCGTTGTGTTCGCCGACCTTCGCTGCATGTACAACCGCGGCGAGGAAGCCGGCACGCCCGACAAGCTGATTTCCCCGGAGGAAGCGGTTTCCCGCCTGTATCAGGAAGCCGCCCGGGCGCGTGACCGGATAAAAATCGCGTCCATCCAGCGGGTCGCCCTGACCTATGTGCCCCTCCGGGCGGAGAACAAACAGGACGGCATGGTGTTCGCCCCCGTCTGGCAGGTGCAGTACAGGGAGGCGGGCGTGGAAGCGGAATATGTAGACTGGGCCGAATTCAACGCCGTGGACGGCAGCATGATCAACGCGATTTTCCGCTGATCAAGCATCAAGCAACAGGCGCCCGCAGGGATGACCCCCCTGCGGGATTTTTGCGTCATTTTGTCCCTGAACCCGGATATAGGCCAATGCCTGACAGGGTGGGCGCGTCATGCATGATTCTTGGCAATATCAATCGGTGCATTTGGCATAAAAAAAGCTATTGACAAAGGCGAAAACTTGACATATATTAATTGTTAAGTTAACAATTAACTTAACAAAATGAGAAGGAGGATGGAGGATGAAGAAGGCTCTCCCCCTGGCTGTTTGCATGCTGCCGGGACGCGCCGGAAGGCTATGGGAAGGAACGCCGGAAAAACCATCCTCCCATCCTGATTGCCTGCGCCGGGTTGGCCGGCGGTTCCGTGATAGGCTGACAAGGGGAGGAAAAAACAATGCTCAGCGATGAAATGAAAGCGCACCTGGCGGGGACGATCCTGCCCTTCTGGGAAAAGCTGGCGGATGAAGCCTGCGGCGGGTTTTACGGCTATGTGGACAAAAACCTGCGGGTGAAGCGGGACGCGGACAAGGGCTGCATCCTGCACAGCCGCATCCTGTGGACGTTTTCCACCGCCGCCCGCATTCTGGGCGACGGCGCGCTGAAAGCTTATGCCGACCGGGCATATGACTTCCTCCGGCGCTTTGAGGACAGGGAACACGGCGGCGTCTATTGGAGCGTGACCCACGACGGGCGTCCCGCGGACACCACCAAGCACACCTACTGCCAGGCGTTCGCCATCTACGGCCTGGCGGCGTATTACCGCCTGACCGGAAACCGGGAAGCGCTGGACAAGGCGGCGGGGCTCTATCGGCTGATCGAGGAAAAATGCCGGGACGCGGAAGGGTATGGGGAAGCGTACCGGGCGGATTTTTCCCCGGAAAGCAACGAAAAGCTGAGCGAAAACGGCGTCATGGCCTCCCGCACCATGAACACGCTGCTGCATGTGCTGGAGGGATACACGGAGCTGTACCGGGCCTGGCCGGACGAAGGGCTGCGGGAAAAAGGGAAGCAGGCCCTTGCGCGTTTCCTCCATACGATCTACAACCGGCCTGCCCACAGGCTGGACGTGTTTTTCGACGCGGACTTCCATCCGCTGCTGGACATGCAGTCCTACGGCCACGATATCGAAGCCAGCTGGCTGCTGTGGGATTCCGTGACCGCGCTGCTGCCGGAAGCGGAATGGCCGCCTTACCGGGACATGTGCCTGGATCTGGCGCAAAGCGTGCGGCAGCGGGCGTTCACCGATCACGGGCTCAGGAATGAATGCGTGGACGGCGAGGTCAACGAGCTGCGCGTCTGGTGGGTCCAGGCGGAAACCATGCTGGGCTTTGCCAATGCGTATTCCCTGACGCAGGACGAAGCCTGGCTGGAATGCCTGCGCTTGCAATGGGCGGCCATCCTGCGCATGATCGTGGACAAACGCCCGGGCGGGGAATGGTACTGGTCCGTATACGAAAACGGGGAACTGACGGAGCGGCCCATGGTGGAGGAATGGAAATGCCCCTACCATAACGGCAGGATGTGCCTGCGGCTCATGGAAGCAAATCTGCCTATTTGATCAAGCGGAAGGTCGGATCGTTGGATGAAAAAAGTGACCATGCGGGATATCGGCAAGGAAGCGGGGGTCAGTGCCGTGACGGTGTCCAAAGCCCTGGCGGGCAAGCCGGGCATGAGCGACGACGTGCGCAGGCGCATCCTCCAAATTGCGGAGGAGCTGCACTACCAGTATCCCGACGCGGATAGCCTGCGGCTGAAAACCAACCTGGACATCGGCATCCTGATCCCGGAAGCGTACTTGGAGGCGAATTCCTTTTATTCCGCGCTGTATAAAAAGCTCATCACGCGGCTGGGAGAGGAAGGCCACTTCGGGCTGCTGGAGCTGCTGACGGAAGCGGACGAGGCCGCGCTTCGTCCGCCGCACCTGATTGATACCCGGCACGTGGACGGCCTGGTTTTGCTGGGACAGCCCAGCAAGGAATACTACCGCATGGTTTCCGGCCTGGGCACGCCCATTGTGTTCCTGGATTTTTACGATGAACAGGGCAGCGCCGATGCCGTGGTGGGCGACAACACCTACGGCTGTTACCGGCTCACCAGCCATTTGATCAAAAACGGCCACCGGGAAATCGGCTTTGTGGGCAACGTCCACGCCACCAGCAGCATCATGGACCGGTTCTTAGGTTATTACCGGGCCCTTCTGCTGCATGGCCTGTCCCTCCGCGGCGAGTGGATCCTCCGGGACCGGGACAGCCGGAACAACCTGATTCCCCTGGAGCTGCCGGAAAAACTGCCCACGGCCTTCGTATGCAACTGCGACGTGGTGGCCAGCAGGCTGATTTCCGCCTTGTGGGAGCGGGGCCTGCGGGTGCCGGAGGATATTTCGGTCACGGGCTTTGACGATTTTACGGAAACGGCCCCCGCCGACGTGCCCCTGAGCACCTTCCGGGCGGATACGGACAGCATGATCGAACTGACGGTGAAAACCATCGCGGAACGCTGCTCCGGTTCCCGCAAACCCTTTGGCAGGATGGTGGTCAGCGGCCAGCCGATCTACCGCCAGTCTGAAAAACCGCTGGAATATGAAAAGTATAGGAGATGAAACGAAATGAGAAGCCGCAGTTTTGATTCCCTCATGGAAGCCTATGAGCGCGTCGTCAGCCGCCCGAACCCGGTGGACGAGCATTTCTACAACGGGATTTTCACCCGCTACCGCCATCCGGTGCTCACCCGGGAGCATGTGCCGCCCTTCTGGATGTACGACGCGAACCCCGAAACCAATCCCTTCATGATGCAGCGCCTGGGCGTCAACGCCACGCTGAACAGCGGGGCCATCAAGCTGAACGGAAAATACTGCCTGGCCGTGCGGGTGGAGGGCATGGACCGCAAGAGCTTCTTTGCCATCGCAGAGAGCGACCGGCCCACCGAAGGCTTCCGGTTCCGGGATGTTCCCGTGCTGCTGCCCGACACCGAAAAGCAAGAAACCAACGTGTACGACATGCGGCTGACCCGGCACCAGGACGGCTGGATCTACGGAGTGTTCTGCTCGGAAAGCAAGGACACGGAAAACGCCGACCTGTCCGCTGCCGTTGCCGCGGCGGGCATCGTGCGCACCAGGGATTTGGAACACTGGGAACGGCTGCCCAATTTGATCACGCTCCATTCCCCCCAGCAGCGGAACGTGGTGCTGCATCCAGAATTCGTCAACGGACAGTATGCCTTTTATACCCGGCCCATGGATGATTTCATCGAAACGGGCTCCGGCGGCGGCATCGGCTTCGGGCTGTGCGAGGACATCACCCATCCCGTGATCGGCGAAGAAAAGATCATTTCCCTGCGCCGGTATCACACCATCACCGAAAGCAAGAACGGCGCGGGGGCCGTGCCCATCAAAACGGACAAGGGCTGGATTCATATTGCCCACGGCGTGCGCAATACGGCGGCGGGTTTACGGTACGTACTCTATGCTTTCGCCACCGCCCTGGAGGACCCCAGCCGGGTGATTGCCGAGCCCTCCGGCATGCTGCTGGGGCCGCTGGGCCATGAGCGGGTCGGCGACGTGAGCAACGTGGTGTTCACCAACGGGGCCATTGCCGACGACGACGGGAAGGTGTATATCTATTATGTGTTCCATACGCCCGCCGATCCCCTGCGCAGCGCGGACTGCGTGCGCCAGCGGGCGGCGCTGATCGAAAAGAACCTGGCATATCTGAAAAACCGCTGATGATGCTTGCTTTCCCGGAAAGGGGCCGGGTGAAGCTTCCCTTTCCAAGTATCATCGGAAGCGGGAACAGAGCGAAAAACCAAATTTTCAGGAGGGAACCATGGGCAAAGAAGACAGCTCCCGGCGGGGAAATCCGCTGCTGCCGGAAGGCGCGGCGGACAATATGTTCCCCGACCCGCACATCAAAATCTTTGTGAACCCGGACACGGGCCGGGAAAACATGTATGTGTACGTGGGCCACGACGAAGGCAAAGGCCAATTCATCATGCGGGACTGGTACGTACTGTTCAGCGAAGACCTGGTGCACTGGCAGTGCAAAAAATCCCTGGCGCGGAAGGACACCTACCTGCTCCCCGATTCCACCGACTGCTGGGCCTGCGACGCGGTGCGCAGCCCCTGGGACGGGAAGTATTATCTCTACTACTCCCACGGCGGCGAGTCCACCGGCGTGGCGGTCAGCGACCGGCCCGACGGCCCCTTCGCGGACGCCCGGGGCAAAACGCCCATCCTGCCCAAGGGCATCACGCCCACCAATTCCTACGACCCCGACGTGATCCTGCCCGACGATCAGGACAGCCGCGCCTGGATCGTGTTCGGCAGCGATTGGACGGATCACTACTGGGCCATGCAACTGAAAGAAAGCATGACAGAGGTGGTGCCGGGCACCGCCCGCAAGGTGCCGGTGTATCCCGACGAAAACACGCAGGAAGAGCTGCTGGGCGTGCTGCGTTCCGACCAGGCGGAGGCGTTCCGCTATGGGGACAGGTGGTATCTCTACTGGGCCGGGCGCTACGCCACCTCCGACAGCCGGCTGGGGCCGTACATCTTCCGGGGCAACATCGGCGCGGACATTCCCCATTACCCCGACGGCCGGGCCTTCATCGACCACGGCTCCTTTACGGAATGGAAGGGCCAGTGGTATTACGCGGTGAGCTGCGGCACGGAAAGCTGGTCGTTCCGGCAGAGCTGGCTCATGTACCTGCACGTGTGCGACGACGGCACGCTGATGTTCGACGAGGAGATCCGGCAGTACGGCGTGGGCCAGTATAATGCGGCCTGGGACAGAATCCAGGCGGAATGGTACATGGAAATCGAAACACCCGCCATCCGCAAAATCGAGCTGCGGCAGGACGGGCAGCACGCGGGATTCGCCATCGCCCAGGAGGAAGGCATCCACACCGCCCGGTATCCCCATGTGTATGGCATGGACGAAAACATGACCATGACCCTCTGCCTGCAAGGGGAGCA
The DNA here is from genome assembly GCA_902793245.1 of uncultured Eubacteriales bacterium. Taxonomy (GTDB): domain Bacteria; phylum Bacillota; class Clostridia; order Christensenellales; family Aristaeellaceae; genus RUG563. The sequence goes on from CADBCX010000020.1 coordinate 27,597, forward strand.
AGGCGCAAGGATCGACGTTCTGGTGGACGGAAAGGAAGCCGGTTCCCTGCGGCTTGAAAAGGAGCTTCCCGCGCTGGCCCAAGTGGATATTCCCCTCCAAAACGATGGAGGCGAACATGAAATCACCCTGCGCATGACGGGCAGGGTGGTGATCGACTGGTTCAGGCTGAAAAAGTACTAAAAGAATCGGGAGCGGGACAAGCCCGCTCCCGGTTTTGGCGTATCCATAGACAAACAGTCTTATCTGTTTCATAGCTTTTTGAACGCCTTCAATGACTCCCCCAAAAGCCTTCCCCTTGAGGGTACACCTCATCCGGCGCTTCGCGCCACCTTCCCCTCAAGGGGAAGGCTTTGAGAGAGTGACGTAAAATGCCCCATAAGCCTTCATATGAACAATGACAAATCCGCTGTTATTTCCACTCCGGCACGGCCAGCCACGCTTCCTCCAGCCTGGCCTGCCAGGAATAATCCTCCATGGCATTCAAAACCTTATAGGCTCCATCCTCCGACTCGGGCAGATTATCCCACCAGGCCATCCACTGCTTATCCAGGGCAAAGTACGCCTCCATCTCTTGGGAGGCGGCGGGCATGGGCTCTCCGGCGGTCCAGAGGAGGATGCTGTTCTCCTCGGCTCCCTGGCGGATCTCGCTGATGGACTGGTTCCCGCCGCTGCCGAGCAGGGTCATAAGCGACTTTGTTCCCTCCCGCGCCGAACTGTTGACCGCGTGAAGGGGCGCGGCGGAATAATACAGGTAACAAACGGTTCTGTCATCCTCCACAAGTTCCGCGACGTTTGTCTGGGTATCGAAGTTGATTCCATGGAAATCCGCCGTCACGGCAATGCTGCCATCCGCCAACCGGGCCAGGCTGAGGGAATACAGGCTGTTATCCACCGGCACGGAATACCGGTTCACGAGCCGGTCATAGGCAAACAGCCCGCCGAACGCCGCCGCCGCGCAGAGGATCACGCTCAGCGCAAGGACTGTCAGGCGGCGTTTCAGTTTCTTTTTCCGCATGGCCTTGAGCGCGTGGATAAACTTCTTCTGCTCTTCCTCGTATTCCATCCGCAGCCCGTCGGGAAGCGCGGCCTTCATGGCGTTATACTGCTTGCCGCACGCTTCGCAGGCGGCGATGTGCTCCTCCACCATTTCCCGGCTCTCGTCGCTGGCCGCCCGGTCCAGCACCAGGGGCATTAAATCCCGGACGATATTGCAATCATTCTTTTTCATCGTTCCTCTCCTTCATTGCGTCCTGCAGCATCTGCCTGGCGCGGTAGTAGGTGACCCGCGACCAGGCTTCGCTTTTTCCGAACAGCCCGGCAATCTGGGCGTGGCTCAGGTCGCAGAATGTCCGCAGGGTGAACACTTCCCGGTAGGGCTCCTCCAGCATATGCAGCACCCGGTGGGCGATCATCGCCTGGTCTTTGCGGACGAGCTGTTCCGTGAAATCCCCCGGCGCGGCAAGATCCTCCGGCAACTGAGCCGTGGGCTTCTTCTGCCTCATCGCGTCGTAATACAGATGCCTGGCAATGCCGCAGAGCCAGGTGCCCAGGCTGCTTTTCCCATCAAAGCAGTGGATGCTTTTGACCGCCTGGTAAAACGTTTCCTGCGTCAGCTCCCGCGCCAGCTCCGCGTTGCCGCACAGCCGCGTCAGATACGCGGTGACGGTGCCGCTGAATTCGCGGTAGATATTGTCCATGTCCGCCGTCGTGTCCACCTCCTTTCCGTTCGTACTGAAAGCCGCTTTCATCTTGTTAGTCGCAGCGAAAGAAGAAACGTTACAATGCCGGCATTATCCTGTGCGCTTTTTTGTTTTCATGTCTGCGATTCCCCGGGAATGGCCGGATCACAGCCGGGTAAGGGGCTGTCACTGCTTCTTCATGCCGCGTCATGCGGACGGGCAAAGAGCATATCCAGGGACATGCCGCAATCCAGCGCCTTCTGGATACGGCGGGCCTCCTCCAGATGCAGCGCCGTCACGCCCCGCAGCTTGCGCCGCATGGACGTGTACGCCATGCCGGACTTCTCCGCCAGCGTCCGGCTGTCCCAGCCTTTCATGTACATCTGAACCATGACCTGTAAATACACGCATTCACCGCGCATGTTTTTCACTCCTTTGAAAAAGAACAAATGTTCTCGTTTTGTGATCATTATAGCACATACGTTCCCTTTTGTCAACCGCTCTGAAAACCCCGCAACCAAAAAACTCCGTTTCGTCAGATGCGAAGCGGAGCTTTTCATCAGCGGAAATACCGGCTGTTTGGCTTATATGACTTTACTTTTTTCCGATTTTTGATCAGCAGCAGGATTTTTTTCAGGAGACGGATCACCAGGTAAACCGCGGCCGCGGGCAGAACCAGATAAACAACCACCAGCTCGGGCGTGACCCGCGGGAAGGGATTGGGGTCTTTCTCCGCCTCCTCGATGATCTGGTCAATGGAAGGAGCCAGGCTTTCCCGGGCGGCGATGGAACGGGAGGCAATCAGGTCGTACACCACAGGCTCTCCTTCACCGCCGTAATAGGTGAGGGTGCCCATCACTTCCCCGGCGGTAACGGGAGCCGTCAATTCTCTGGTAAATTCCGTAACGGTCAGGTTGTTAAAGTTCTGTTTCCAGCGCACCAGACCTTCCTGGTTGGTGATGATCAGGTCGGAGGCGTTAGTGGATTTCTTGCGGAGATTCAGCTTCAGCTGGCCAACATCGGGGTCCTGCATGTCAAAGCCGCGGATTTCTATCACCCGGGGATTATCAAGATAGATTTCTTCTACGCTCGTGCTGATGATCTGGGTAAAGCCGTATTCCATCAGCTTCTTGGCGTCCTCGTAACGGGAGCCGTCCGACGTGGCCCCGAACACCACCGCGATCAGGCTCACGCCGCCGCGGCTGGCGGAAGCCACCAGGCAGTTGCCCGCCGCGGAGGTGGTGCCGGTCTTGACGCCGGTAGAGTCGGGGTAATAGCGGCCCTGCTTCTTTTCCTCATCCGGCTTGGCGACGAAGTTGTTGCCGTTGCGGATGGTTCGGGAGCGGTAGATGTTATCCCTGGGCAGCGTGTATTCCGTGCGGCGCACGATGGTGCGGAATTCCTCGTTCTCCATGGCGACCTTGGTCAGCTGCGCCATGTCGCGCGCGGTGGTGTAATGGTTTTCGTCGTGCAGGCCGTTGGCGTTCACGAAGTGCGTGTTCAAACAGCCCAGGGAGTATGCCGCGTTGTTCATGCGCTGCACGTAACCGTCCACCGAATCGCTCAATCCCTCGGCGATGGCCGTGGCCGCGTCGTTGCCCGACACCAGGATGGCGGCGTTGCACAGGTCGATCAGCCGCACTTCCTCGCCGATGGCGAACTTGGCGGAGCTTTCGTCCGGCGCCAGGTTTGTGGCGTTGGCGCTGACAGGGATTTTTGTGTCCAGCCCTTCCGGCAGTTCATTGGCGATCATCAGGGCCAGCCAGACGGTCAGTATTTTCGTTGTGGAGGCGGGATACATACGCTCGTCGGCGTTCTTTTCAAAAATCACCTGGCCCGTATCCTGTTCTATCAGGATAGCCGCCGTGGCGGTCAGGTGGCCTTCCGCCAGGTTTTCGGGATAGCGGGCGTCGTATTCATCCGCCAGCGCGGAGGGAAGATGCCAGGAAACGCAAAGCAGCGCCGCCAGCAGCAGCGCGCGCAGCCTCTCCCCGACCTTCTTCTTCATGTGCTCCTCCAGCGTTCGTAAAAGTATCGCAATACATTGTTGATTATATCATAACAATTGCCGTTTGTATAGGGCCGGTAAAAACTGCCTTCTCGAATGTTCGTTATGGCTTTCTCGGATGGGGGTGTGGGGGAACCTATTAAAACCGGTCAGCGATGGGAATATCCAGCGTCAGCGGCAGCCAGGAACGCAGAACGGGGTCAGGGACGGTCTGCGCCTGAAGCGGGGAAAACAGCGTCTCCGCCGCCTGCGTTTCCGTCCAGATACAGTCGGGCCGGGACTGGCATGGAAGCGCCTCCGCATTGCCGTTTTCCACTCCCAGCCGGAAAGCGCCCGCGTTTTCGATTTGGACAACCCGCTCCCCGTCCGGCAGCGGACGCAGGCGCAGCATGGCCCGCAACACGCTTTCCCAGTTCAGCACCTTGATCATGCTGAAAGAAGCGTTGATGGAATAAGTTTCCGCGAACGCGGCAAGCCCTTGAATGCGCTGCGTCATTTCGCCGCCGCAGCACACCTGGCAGCTCTTATGCTCCCGTATCCAGGCAGCCATCACGGCGGGCAGATCGCTTTCCCGGCTGAGGCACAGCTCGGTAATCTGATCGTCCAGCGTGACCAGATACCCGGAGATTTCCTCCCCGTTCAGGAGGACGTAAGGGACGCCCCCATAGGTGCGCAGGGTATCCAGCAAACGCGGGCGTTCGCAGTACAGGGCTTGCTTCCCGTGGAGGGCGGCAATGGCTTCCGCGTGGCATTCCTGCGCGGGCGCGAAGGTGAAGGTGTTTTCCTTGGGCAGCGCATGGCGCGCGTTCGCCTGGCTGAGGGAAAAATGCACCGCATCGCCGTACCGGACGAAACCAAAATACTGATACCGCTGACGCTGGCCGCCCAGGGACATGAAATCAAAGCCCTGCCGCTTCGCCTCCGCGATTTGCATGGCCATCAGTTCCTTCATATAGCCCTTCCCCCGGAACCGGGGATGCACGGACACGGAGCCGATATACCCGCATTTCAGCGTTTCTTCCCCTGCGTGGATGGCAACCGGCAGCATGGCAACCGTGCCGCGGATGCGGCCGTCCTCCACTGCCACGGCATGCAGCTTCGCAAAGCCGGGATGCGCGTAAACCTTGGGAATCAGCTGCGCAAAATCATGGGGCCGCGCGGCCTGGCTGAACACGGAATTGATCAAGTCCAGCACTTCCATTTCTTCGTCCGGCCTGGCAAAACGATATTCCGTCATAAGACGCTCCTTTCGCAATAATCCAGTCGATGGCGTTTCATGGGCACTTTAATTCAGTTAGGAGTGAGGAGTTAGGAGTGAGGAGTTAGGAGTGAGGAGTTTTATATAGTTGAACAATGAAACGCAGACTTGGCTTCACGCTGAAAGCATCATCATTCTAAAACTCCTAACTCCTCACTCCTCACTCCTCACTCCTCACTGAAAATTTCTTTCATTGTCCCGCTCCGGGTAAGGTCAGGTCGGTGGCCCAGCCCTGCAGGGTGCTTTGCAGGTAGCCCGCCAGGATGGGCACGATGCGGGTGTTCTTGCCGCCCTTCATCACCACCACGTCGGCGTCCTGGATGTAGTTTTTGATCCAGCGGTCATACATGGGTTTCACGGTGGACAGGTACTGGTCGGCGATATTGTCGATCTGGCGTCCGCGTTCCTTGATATCGCGGCTGATGCGGCGCAGCAGGCAGATATCCGGTTCCACGTTGATATACAGCTTCAGGAACATCTTGTCCCGCAGGCGGGGGTCATAGAAGGAATGGATGCCCTCCACGATCAGCACCGGCGCGGGATAAATCATTTCGGTGGTATCCTTCCGCGCGTGCAGGGAGAAGTCATAGGCTTTGCGGGTCACGGGCCGGCCTTCCATCAGCTCGCACACGTCGTGATACAGCAAATCATGGTCAAAGATGCTCGGCTCGTCGTAGTTCAGATGGGTTTTTTCCTCGAAGGTCAAGTCCGGGTGATCGAAATAATACGCGTCCTGATTGATGAGCACGCCCTTCACGCCCATGTCCCGCATGAGCTCGTTGGCCAGGGTGGTCTTGCCCGAACCGCTGGCCCCGCAGATTCCGATAAACAGCATTCCATCGTCCCCCTTCCCGTTTTCCCCAAAATACCGCATTTTTCGGCCCGCGTCAAGAGAAAATGACGTTTCCGTTCCGGCATGCTTTTTTTCAGCGGAGTCAAAAAAGCTATTGACAAAACGCTGAAAATGATGTATGATTACTTTCGCACTATGAAAGTGCGCATGACGCGGGGTAGAGCAGTTCGGTAGCTCGTCGGGCTCATAACCCGGAGGTCGAGGGTTCAAGTCCCTCCCCCGCAACCAATTTGGCTCCGTAGCTCAGCTGGCTAGAGCATTCGGTTCATACCCGGAGTGTCAATGGTTCGAATCCGTTCGGAGCCACTTAGAAAGAAACGCTGATGCCGTCAAGGTTTCAGCGTTTTTTTCTTTGCTGTTTTCCAAGCTTTGGGCGTCTTGTATTTGTGGTTTTTATTCCGTTTTTGTTCCGCGCACGCCCCTGAAAATTGAGAGGAGCGAGGGACCTCTCTCCTTCGTTGTCATCCTGAATGTAAGGCCGAAGCGCCCAAAAGCCTTCCCCTTGAGGGGAAGGTGTCAGGCGCGGAACCAACTTGAGTCAATGTACCGGAGTTGTTCGCGCCTGACGGATGAGGTGTTCCCCCGAAGCGACAGGGACGAGGCCACCTCATCCGAGCCGCGCGAATTGTCTTGGTCGCTCTTTCCATCTTTGTTCCGCGCGGCCCACCATCAGGTCCCCTTCGACTTCGCTCAGGGCAGGCTCTCGACTCCGCTGCGCTCCGCTCGTGATGACAGCCCGGCCTTCGCTGAAAACAGTCCACTGGACTGTTTTCCGGGCGCTGCGGCCCCCTCAAGGGGAAGGCTTTTGGGAGGTCCTTCGCTTCGCTCAGAATGACAGGCGGGGCGGCGCGAAAAGTTTGAAGCGCAGGCCACGGGTTCGCATGCGGGCGAAGCGAAAATCCTGCCCGGCGCGCCGGTCATCCAGTGCAACAATATGCAGGAAGTGGTCGAAAGCATCATCGCCGCCATTCAAAAGGGCGAGATGAAAGGCATTTCCGAAGAAGTGCGCCAGGCCGTCCTCCGGCCCGACGCGCAGGTGCTGGTGCTGTTCATCAGCGCTCCGCTTTCCATGGATCAGATTCCCGCCGAAGATCGGGCGGCGTTGGAACAGCTTCAAAAGGA
>CADBCX010000021.1 GCA_902793245.1 uncultured Eubacteriales bacterium
AAGCCAAGTTCGAGAATGGTGTACTGAGCCTGATGATTCCTAAGAAGGAAGCCCCGAAGGTTCCTGAAAAGAAACAGATTTTGATTGAAGGATAAACACGCTGCAGGCCTGCAGTCTGGTTCTATCGAGCCGGATTGCAGGCCTGTTTTTTCGTTTTGGTTCAGTGGTCAGCTGTCATAGACCAAATGGATATTGGTGGGCAACTCCCTCTTCCAATCCATCCCGATGGGGATAGGCGGTAACCAGCGGATGATGGGCTTTCTGTCCGGAAACTTTGCGCTCCTGGGGCCTACCCAGAACGTGTGCCAGTGCGCTGCCCGCACATGGGGCCGTGGACTGGAATGAGCGCCCTGCATAGAAGTCATTTCCTTGTCTGGAACATCCTTCCTGCGCCTGGCGCTTTGTGCGCTTTGCGAAGAACGTGATGGGCCTGTCGGGCGAGGATGAAGCCGCGCTGGCCGCTGCCGGCATCGACGCGCTGGAAGCGTATTTCAAGTCGACCGGCATCCCGATGACGCTGTCCGAACTGAAGATCGGCCCGGAGCATTTCGCCGAAATGGCCTCCCACGCCAACGCCGACGGTTATCTGAAAAACGCCTTCGTCGCGCTGACGGACGAGGACATCGTCGAAATCTACAAGGATTGCCTGTAAGGGAAAATGCTGCCGAAAAAGCAAAGGATCCGGGTAATGCCGATGTTTTCTCAAAATGGTATAATACACAGCGCCCTTGGAGACTTTCACTCCAGGTTCGGGGCATGCCCATCAATCCAAAAACGGCGGCCTCTCCATTCGGAGAGGCCGCCGCGTATTCAGTATGGGGCTGATTACTTTACATATTCTGCAGCCTGTTGACCGGCGATGCGGCCAAAGACCACGAAATCGGCCACGGCGTTACCGCCCAAACGGTTGGCGCCGTGCACGCCGCCGGTGACCTCGCCCGCGGCGAACAGGCCGGGGATGATCTCGCCGTTTTCATTCAGCACATGGGTGTTTTCATCGATCTTCAGACCGCCCATGGTGTGATGGATGCCCGCGGTGACCTTCACCGCATAGAAGGGCGCGGTATCCAGGGGCTGGGCAAAGCTGGTGCGGCTAAACTCGGGATCGTTCTTTTCAGCCACATAACCGTTCCAGGTGTTCATGGTTTCGGCAAAAGCGTCGGCGGGGATCTCCAGGATCGCGGCCAATGCTTCATAGCTGTCCGCGCCGTACATGAAGCCCCGGTTGATGTAGCCCTGAATGACGGAGGAAGCATCCACCATCTTCTGGTCCACCACCAGCCAGGAGAAGGAGCCGGGCTGGGCGATCTCGGCAGCAGAGACCACGTCCCGGGTGCCCACTTCGTCGATGAAGCGCTTGCCTTCCGCGTTCACCAGGATCGCGCCGTCGCCCCGCAGGCCTTCGGTGATCAGGGAAGCGGTATCGGCCTGCACGGTGGGATGGATCTGGATCTGCTCCATATCCACGGTGGCGGCGCCCAGCGCCTGGGCCATTTCGATGCCCTGGCCCTGGATGCCGGCGGCATTGGTGGTCATGAAGCCCGCCAGCTGAGGCGCGTACTTAACCACCATATCCAGGTTGGCGCCGAAGCCGCCGCTGGCCAGGATCACGGCCTTGGCGTTGACGGTGACGGTGTTGCCAGATTTGCCGGTGGCCACGATGCCGCAGGCAGCGCCGGCCTCATTGGTCAGGATCTGGGTGGCGGTGGTGTCGGTGAGCAGGGTGATGTTGTCCCGTTTCTGACTGGCCTTTTCCAGCAGCGGCACGGTATAAGCGCCTACGGAGACCACCTTGCCCTCGGCGTTCACCGGACGATGTATGCGCTTGACGGACGCGCCGCCGAAGGCCGCCACGTTGTTCAGATCAATGCCAATGGAGCTGAGCCAATCGATGGCGGCGGCGCTGTCGTTCACCAGGGTGTTCACCAGGTCAGGGTTGTTCAGGCCCTTGCCGCCGATCAGGGTATCCAGGGCAAAGAGCTCGGTGGAATCGAAATATCCTTCGGGATTGGCCTGCCAGGCTTCCCACTGCTCCTTGACCTTGGCAGCCAGGGCAGTGATGGCCTCGTTGTCGGCATAGGCTTCGGCAGCGGCCAGGGTCTTTTCCACGCCAGCGCCTTCGCCGAATTCATTCTTGTCCTGATACACGGTCTTGGCGGCGTTCATGCCGCCGGTGGCCTTGACGGAGTTTCCGCCCACGGCAGGCTGGCTTTCCACGATGACCACCTTCTTGCCGGCGTCGGCAGCGGTGATGGCAGCCACCATGCCCGCGCCGCCCGCGCCGACCACCACGATGTCGGCTTCGTAGGTTTCGTCCTTGGCTTCCTCAGCCTGGGCCTCGCGCATATAATCATCGGGGTTCACGCTGGTGTTTTCCAGCGCCTGGCGGGCTGCCTTGATCACGGCAAGGCGGGTAATGGAGGCGAAGGTGGCGCCAGTGTAGGTGTCCACGATGCCGTTGGCTTCCACGAAAGCCTGGGGCCACTCTTCAACGACCTTGCTGCCGATGCCCTGAGTTTCGGCGTCACCGACGATTTCCACAATGGTGATTTCGCCATCGGCCAGGGTCATGGTCACGGTCACATCGCCGCCAAAGCCCTGGGCTGTGCCGGTGACAACAGCGGTTTCGGTGGCGGTTGTGGCCAGGGCCGCGGGCAGGATGCACAGCAGCATGGCCAGCGCGGTCAGCAAGGCGAGGATACGGTTCTTTATAGAGGGTTCCTCCTTTTTTTATTCAACGCGTTCCCGGCTGGGGACGGTGTTTCCCGGGAGAGATACAAATGCTTTTCGGTAAAAAAGCAGGGACATGCCGGTGGCGATCACCCAGCCAATGGGCCAGGCGCACCAGATGCCGATAGATTGCAGCGCCGTGCGGGAGAGCAGGATCGCCAGCATCACCCGCAGGATCAGATCGGTAAAGGTGGCAATCATGAACTGCCGCATCATACCCGCTCCGCGCAGTACTCCGTCCGTGGCCAGCTTGGCAGAAACCACAAAATAGAAGGGAGACAGGATGCGCAGAAACAGGATGCCGGTTTTTAAGGCCAGCTCTGTCGGATTGTCCATGAAGAATCGTACCAGTATCTCTCCCGCAAAGAAATACAGCAAACAGAAAGGAACGCACAGCAGCCACACCATTTTGAGCCCTGCCCGCAAGCCTTGCCGCACACGCTCCCGCTTGCCCGCGCCGATGTTCTGCGCGGTGTAATTGGAGATGCCGTTGGCCAGCGTGGTAAAGGAAGTAATGACCAGGTTATTCAGCTTCACCCCAGCAGAATAGCCCGCCATCACGCTTGTTCCAAAGCCGTTGATCACGCCCTGGATCACCAGATTGCCCAAGGAGATGAAGCTCTGCTGCAGGGTGCTGGGCACGGCGATGGCAATAATCTTTTTGAGCAGCATGGCAGAAAACAGCAGCGCTTTGCCCTTCCCTGGCGACAGCGCCCGCACCCGCCTGAGCACCACGATCATGGCCAGCACACAGCTGATCCCCTGGCAAATAAAGGTGGCCCAGGCCACGCCGGCCACGCCCATGCCAAAAGCAGTGACAAACAGGATGTCCATCCCAATATTGGCGGTGGAGGACAGCGCCAGAAAAACAAAGGGCGTGCGGGAATCCCCCAGCGCTGCGAACGTCCCTGTCGCCACGTTGTAAAAGAACATAAAGGGCAGGCCCAGAATGTAAATATCCAGGTACAGCGCCGAATCCGCCATGGCGTTTGGCGGTGTGTTCAGCAGGGCCAGAAGCCAGCGGCTGCCCACGAGCCCTGCGGTCATCAGCACAAGGCACACCGCGCCCGTCAGCAGCATAGCAGTGGAAACGGCGGTTTTCACCTGCCGATAATCCTTGGCGCCGAATAACTGCGACACCACCACAGAGCAGCCCATATTGCAACCGAAGGCGAAAGCGATGAAGATCAGCGTGATCTCATAGCTGTTGCCCACGGCGGCCAGGGCGTTTTCCCCAATGAATTTTCCCGCCACCCAGCTGTCAGCAATATTATAAAGCTGTTGAAAAATGATGCTGCCAAACAGCGGCAGACAGAAACGCCATAATACCGAGGACGGTTTTCCCACCGTCAAATCCTTGTTCATCGTTTGCATGCTTCCTATCGTGCGTGAATTTGTGCATTTTCACACAGACGTGATTATACACTTGACTTTGCTCTCTGTAAAAGATATATTTTACATATCGGCTATCAGGATTTGATATGGAGGAGAAGGCATGGCGGCATCCTATGAATCGTATCGGATTTTCTATCATGTGGCCACCTGCGAAAGCTTTACCATGGCGGCGCGCATATTGCACAACAGCCAACCCAACATCACCCGGATCATCAACCGACTGGAGCAGGAGCTGGACTGCCAGCTTTTCATTCGCAGCAACAAGGGCATTACGCTGACCCACGAAGGCGAAATCCTCTTTGCGCACGTGCAGGAAGCCGTGCAGCACATCGTCTGCGCCGAAACCGAGCTGAAAAACATGGCCCATCTGCACGACGGGCAGATCACCATCGCCGCCAGCGAAGTGGCGCTGCGGGGCACGCTGCTGCCCGCCCTGCGGGATTATCGGCAGGAGTATCCCGGCGTACAGATCAACGTGCGCAGCACGACCAGCGAGGACGCGATCTTTTTGATCCTGCATGGCCTGGCCGATCTGGCCATCGTCACCAAGCCGCTCCATGAAAACGCTTCCCTGAGCGTAGAAACCTTGGCCACTTTTCCTGACGTGCTGGTGGCTCCCGCATCCATTTCCCCAAAGGCCGACCCTGAAGTCTGCTGTACTTTGGAACAGATCGCTTCCTGGCCCTTTGTGGCGATGCACCGGAAAAGTGTGAGTTATGAAATGCTGTGCGGATACTTTGCCCGGCATGGCCTGCTGTTTCATCCCACTACCTTCGTATCCGCTATGTCCCAGATCGTGCCCATGGTGTGCAGTGGGCTGGGCGCAGCCTTCCTGCCGGAATTTATGGCCCAGGAACAGCTGCGTGCCGGAGAAATCGTCATAATCCGCTTGACCGATGATCCGCCGCCAGCCCATACCGTGTGCATGATCACCCGGGTGAACCAGCCTGCCAGCGCAGCCTGCCGCGAACTGATGAACAGGCTGCTTGAGAATACATGCAGATGAACCATATTGCGGCAAAGACGCCGCTGAATCATCTGGAACGCTTGCACAGCCCACGTACATTTGACCGCGCGGATCTTCTCAGAATGATATCTTGCCTTATCAGAAAATGACCGTTTTATTCCGCGCAGCGCATTGACACGCTTGTTTTTCCTATGCTACAATGAATTCGACAATTGAATACGCGGATACGGTGTCCGGGGGTCCGCTTGGCGGATGGGCCCGGGTGAAAAGGGAAGCCGGTGAAAAACCGGAGCAACAGCCATTACTGTGATGGATGATGGCGGGCAAACAGGCCATTGAGCGCTGCGCTTGAGAAGGCTTGCCCGCCGGGACGGCATTCGTCCGCATCCTCAGCCAGGAGACCTGCCGTGTCTGTCAGGACTTGGATTTCTTGGGCAAGGGAGAAGGAAAGTCGCTAACGAAACGCGGGTTCAGGCGGTATGCTGAACGTTTTCTTTGCGTATAAGCGCTTTCATTCCAACCGGAATGGAAGCGTTTTTTAAGGCGGAGAAAGCAGCGCTTTTGTTTGGATTGCCTTTTTCTCCGCCCCTGAAATACACATTCTTTCAACGGAGGGATTTCCAATGAAACGCATGCTTTCCCTGCTCACCGCCCTGCTCCTGCTGCTGGGCTGCCTGCCCGCCCTGGCGGAAACGCCTGCTGTGACCGGCTCCATGGAACTGGAATACGCCACTCAGTTTTCCGTGGATTACCTGGAGGGCGGCTATGCCCTGATCACCAATTCCGACGGCGCGCGGTTCCTGACCGTCCCGGAAGGCGCGGCCATACCGGAAGGCTTGGATGAGGACATTGTGCCGCTGCAATTGCCCCTTTTCAATCTGCTCATTTCTTCCACCCCTGTTACCAGCCTGATCAACGCCTTCGGCGCCCTGGACGCCGTGACCATGACCACCCAGGACTATGACGGCTGGTACATCGATGGCGTGAAGGCCGCCATGGACGCGGGCAAGCTTTCCTATATCGGCAGCTACAAGGAACCGGATTTTGAAGTGCTGGCCTCCAATCCACCGCCCTTCTCCGTGTTCTCCACCATGATCGACAGCGTGCCCGACGTGGCGGAAAAGCTGAAAGAACTGGGCATTCCCTTCATGCGGGACACCAGCAGCCAGGAAAGCCATCCTCTGGGCCGCATGGAATGGATCAAACTCTATGGCCTCCTGCTGGGCAAGGAAGCGGAAGCCCAAGTGCATTTTGACGCGCAGAAAGCGCTGGTGGACTCCATTCCCAGCGAAAGCACCGGCAAAACCGTAGCGATGTTCTATATCACCTCCAAGGGCGATCTGTACACCCGCCGGGCGGGCGATTACATGACCAAAATGCTGGAACTGGGCGGCGGCGTGTACGCCATGCCCGATCTGGAACCCGATAAGAGCGGCACCAAGAAGGTGGAGGCCGAAGAATTCTACGCCGCCGCAGGCGACGCGGATTACATCGTGTACATCTGGAGCATGGGCGGCAAGCCCGAAACCATGGATGCTTTCCTGTCCCGCAGCGAGATTTTGAAGGATTTCAAAGCCGTGAAGGAAGGCAACGTGTGGTTTACCACCCCGGACTATTTCCAGGTCAGCGACACCCTGGGCTCCATGATCCTGGACTTTCATAAGATGCTCACCAACACCGACGATACTGTGACGCAGTTCACTTATCTGTTCAAGCTGCAATGAAAAAGCCAGTCAAAACCCTTCGCGCGGTTTTGATGTTTTGCCTGCTGGCGTTCGCGTTCGGGGCCGTATTGGTGCTGAACGTGAACACCGGCAGCATTTCCATTTCTCCGGGCGAAATTTTCCGCATCCTCCTGCAGGGCGGTACGGACGGAACCAAAGCAGCCAACGTGATTTGGAAAATCCGTCTGCCGCGCCTGCTGGCGGCGGCGGTGCTGGGCGGGGCCCTTTCCGTGTCCGGCTTTCTTTTGCAGACCTTTTTCCGCAATCCCATCGCCGGGCCCTATGTGCTGGGCATCTCCAACGGGGCGAAGCTGCTGGTGGGCGTGGTGATGGTATTCGGCCTGCGGTTCGGTTCCGCTGTGCCCTTCTGGGGCATGATGGGGGCGGCGTTCCTGGGCTCCATGCTGGTAACGGGCTTTGTGCTTTTGTTCGCCCGGCATGTGCGCAGCATGGCGGTGCTGCTGGTGGTGGGCATCATGATTGGCAGTATCTGCACGGCGGCCACGGATTTTTTGATCACCTTCGCCGACGAGGCCAAGGTGGCCAGCCTGCATTCCTGGAGCATGGGCAGCTTTTCCGCCATCTCCTGGACGAACCTGCATATCGCCTCGGCGGTGATTTTTCTTTCGGTAGCCGGGGCCATTTTCCTGAGCAAGCCCATGGGCGCGTACCAATTGGGCGAGGACTATGCCCGCAGCATGGGCGTGAATATCAAGGCGTTCCGGGTGGCGCTGATCGGGCTTTCCAGCCTGCTTTCCGCCAGTGTGACGGCGCTTTCCGGCCCCATCTCTTTTGTAGGCGTGGCTGTGCCGCACATGACCAAGCTGCTGTTCGGCACGGCCCGCCCCATCGTGATCATTCCCGGTTCTTTCCTGCTGGGCGGCGTATTTTGCATGGCCTGCGATCTGATCGCCCGCACGGCGTTTTCCCCGTCCGAGCTGGCCATCAGCACGGTAACGGCTGTGTTCGGCGCGCCGGTGGTGATTCTTCTCATGCTGCGGCGGCAAAGGAGGAAAGCGGATGGCTGAAGCCTATGCATTCACTGCCAGGGGATTGACGGTCGGATACCGCGGTAAGGCGCTGATCCGGGATATTGGGTTCCGGCTGCCCAAAGGTAAAATCCTTACCCTCATCGGCCCAAACGGCGCGGGGAAATCCACAATCCTGAAAACCATCACCCGGCAGCTTGCCTCCATTGCGGGCACGGCGCTGATTGAGGATAAAGAAATAATCCGCTTTTCCCAGGGCGAAATGGCAAAGAAAATGTCCGTGCTGCTGACTGAGCGGGTGCGGCCCGAAATGATGACCTGCTTTGATGTGGCGGCTATGGGCCGATATCCCCATACGGGGCGGTTCGGTAAGCTGTCGGAAAAGGACATTGAAATCGTGCGGAGCACCCTGCGCCGGGTGCGGGCCGAGGAAATTGCCGATCGGGATTTTTCCCAGATCAGCGATGGCCAGCGGCAGCGGGTGCTGTTGGCCCGGGCTCTGTGCCAGGAGCCGGAAATCCTGGTGCTGGATGAGCCCACCTCCTTCCTGGATATCCGGTATAAAATCGACTTGCTGAGCATTCTGTTGGAGGAAACCCGGGATAAGCAGCTGACGGTGATCCTGTCCCTCCACGAAATCGACCTGGCGGAAAAAATCTCCGATTATATCCTGTGCGTCAAGGGCGATACTGTATGGCGATTCGGTCCGCCAAAGGACATTTTTCAGGACGATATCATCGCGGCATTGTACGATTTGGCTCAAGGCAGCTATGTGACCAGCCGGGGCAGCGTGGAGCTGAAAAAGCCGGAGGGAACGCCTCGGGTATTCGTCATCGGGGGGAACGGCTGCGGCCTGCCCGCTTACCGGGCACTGCAGAAGAAGCGCCTGCCCTTTGCCGCCGGAATCCTGTTTAAAAACGACCTGGAATATGGCACGGCGAAGGCGCTGGCCGCGGAAGTCGTTTCCGTGGAAGCCTTTGAGCCTATCGACGAAGAGACGGTCAGTAAGGCGCAGGCATGTATCCTGCGCTGCGGAGCAGTGTTAGATGCGGGCGCGCCATTGGGGACTCTGAATCAGGCAAACGGGAAACTGTTAAATTATGCGAAAGAACGCTCCATCAGGATCGTGAGGAATGCCGATGAACTGGATTGACGTGATCAGCGCCGGACCGGGCGATGAAAGTTTGCTGACGGAGGAAGCCAGGCGTGCCATTCAAAACGCGGAGGTTGTCTTCTGTGCAGAGAGGAATGCGAAATTGATTCCGGACACGGGAAAGCGCCGTTTCCTGACGCCTTTCTCCGCCGCGCTGGACGAGATGGAGGCACTGTTTCTGGAAAACCGCCGCGCCGCGGTGCTGGTATCCGGAGACGCGGGGCTGTACAGCCTGCTTCCCGTGCTGAAAAAGCGCTTTGGTCCGGAGAAACTGCGGGTACTGCCCGGTGTCAGCAGCCTGCAGGCGTTCTGTGCCCGGCTTCGCGTTTCCTGGCAGGAGGCGGTCATCCTGTCCGCCCATGGGAGGGATCTGTCTCCCTCCGTCCTGTGCCATGCCGTGCGCACCCATGCCCAAACCTTTTTACTGCTGGATGGGGAGCACGACCCCAACTGGGTTTGGAACTCCCTGAACGCCAGCGGGCTGGACGGTGTGCGGCTCACGGTCGGAGAAAGAATTTCCTATCCCGATGAACACATCGCGGCCTACGAACCCAGGACGTATGATCCCCTGTCCGTGGCGCTGGTGGAAAACGGCCATCCGGAGGGAGGGCTTCCCCTGATCGGCCTGCCGGACAACGCTTTCATCCGGGGCAAAACGCCCATGACCAAGCGGGAAATCCGGGTGCAGGCTTTGGCCTCTCTGGCCCTGCCACCTGACGCCGTGGTGTGGGACGTGGGGGCGGGTACGGGCAGCGTGACCGTGGAATGTGCCAGGCAGTGCCCCATGGGGCGGGTGTACGCTGTCGAACGGGACGAAAATGCGCTGCATCTGATAAGGGAAAACATCGCCCATTTTCATTTGACAAACGCGGAAATCATCGCGGGGAGCGCGCCGGAGGTTTTGGAAAGCCTGCCCGCTCCCACCCATGTATTCATGGGCGGAACAGGCGGAAAAACAAAAGAAATTCTGGAAAAGCTGAAGGGTATGAACGCGCCTGTCCGCTTGTGCGCCACCGCCGTTACCATGGAAAGCGCCCAGGAATATGGAACGCTGCTTCGTGAATACCCCCTCTTTTCCGCCGTGCAGATCGCGGTGTCTCGCATCGAGCCTGTGGGCGGCTATCACCTATTCCGGGCCCAGAACCCGGTGTTCATCTTTTCAGCGGATATGGAGGGAGAACCATGATTTACTTTATCGGCGCGGGCCCCGGGGCTGCGGATCTGATCACCCTGCGGGGCATGCGCCTGCTGGGGAAAGCCAGCCTGGTGATCTATGCCGGGTCCTTGGTGAACCCGGAGTTATTGGAATTCTGTTCCCCAAGCTGCGAAAGGCTGAACAGCGCCTCCATGACCCTGGAGGAAGTGATTTCCGCTCTGAACACCCACCGGCAGGACGAAACCGTGGTGCGGCTGCATACCGGCGATCCGTCCCTGTACGGAGCCATCCGGGAGCAGATGGATGCTTTGGACAAGCTGGACATTGCCTACGAAATCGTGCCGGGGGTCAGTTCCATGAACGCGGCGGCCGCCGCGCTGAAAACGGAGTTTACGCCCCCGTCCGTCAGCCAATCGCTTATCGTCAGCCGCAGGGCGGGCAGAACGCAGGTGCCGGAAAAGGAAAGCATTCCCGCTCTGGCAGCCCACGGTGCCTCCATGGTGCTGTTCCTCAGCGCCGGCATGCTGAAAGCGCTCTGCGAGGAGCTCCTATCCGGCGGCTATCAACCGGATACGCCCGCCGCCGTGGTATACAAAGTCACCTGGCCGGATGAGGAAATCATTCGCGGAACGCTGTCCGACCTGCCGCAAAAAGCGGGCCATATCCGCAAAACCGCTTTGATTTTGGTAGGGGACTTTTTATCGGGAAGCTACGCGCGTTCCAAATTGTACGATCCTTCTTTTTCCCATGCATTTCGGGAGGCGAAAACATGACCATCCGTGCCATCGCGTTTACAGAAAAAGGCCAGGGCTGGGCGGAAGCTTTGGGCTTCCCGGTGGATCGGGGCGTGCCTGTGATGCAATGGGCGAAGGCGCATTTTTCATCCTGCGGCGCGCTGCTGTTCATCGGGGCCTGCGGCATCGCCGTGCGGGCCATCGCCCCGCTGCTCAAGGATAAAACCACCGACCCCGCCGTGCTGGTGATGGATGAAGAGGGACGGCACGTGATCCCGCTCCTGTCCGGCCACATTGGGGGAGCCAATGCCCTGGCACTGGAAATCGCCCGCAAAACAGGCGCGGAGCCCGTCATTACCACGGCGACGGACCTGCGGGGCGTGCCTGCCATTGATACCTGGGCAGTGAACAACGGCTGCGCTATTGAAAACCCCGCTGGGATCAAAGCCGTATCCTCCGCCGCGCTGGCGGGAAAAACGGTGGGCGTTGCGATCACGGAACGGGATTTAAAGCCGCCCTTCCCCGTTACGCTGTACCTTCGCCCCCGCACCTTGATTTTAGGCGCGGGCTGCAAGCGGGATACCGATCCGGAGGCCTTTGAGGAAAGGGCTTTGGGCTTTTTGAAGGACTGCGGGGTATCGTTGCTTTCGGTGAAAGCCCTTGCTACCATCGACGCAAAAAAGGCAGAGAAAGCGTTTCTTTGGTTTTGTGAAAAGTACCGCCTGCCGCTGCTCACCTACAGCGCGGAGAAATTGAGAGCCGTACCGGGACGTTTTTCCCATTCGGATTTTGTGGAAAAAACGGTGGGCGTGGGCAATGTATGCGAACGGGCAGCTGCGGCAGAGGGCGGCAGGCTGCTCATGGGGAAAACGGCCGTCGATGGGATCACCTTTGCCCTGGCCGGGGAGGACGCACTATGAAAACCCTGCGGGAAGGCTTCACCACGGGAAGCTGCGCGGCGGCCTGCGCCTTGGCCTCCTGCCTCTGGCAGGCAGAAGGCGAATGCCCGCGGAAAGTGAACATTCTTCTGCCCGCTGGCCGGGAATACACGCCGGAAATTCATCCCCTTGCCCCGTACCGCTGCGCCGTTTTCAAGGACGCGGGAGACGATCCGGACCTGACGAACGGCAGCGAAGTGTGGGCAGAGGCATCCATAGGCGATTCTGAAGGCCCCGTGACTTTTATTGCCGGAGAAGGCGTGGGCATCGTGACCATGCCGGGGCTGAAAATTCCCGTGGGTGAAGCGGCTATCAATCCCGTTCCCAGGCAGATGATCCAGGAAGCCGTTCGCTCCGTCTATCCCCATGCAGCCGCCACCGTCACGGTGGGCATTACCGGCGGGCGGGAGCTGGCGCAAAAAACCTTCAACCCCCGATTGGGCGTTGAGGGCGGTTTATCCATCTTGGGCACCACGGGGATCGTGCGCCCCATGAGCGAGGAAGCCATGACCGAAACCATCCGCCTGGAAATGGAACAGCTTCGGGCACTGGGCCGGGAGGAAATCGGCCTGGTATTCGGCAGTCAGGGAGAAGCGGCGCTCAAAAAGCTGCGTCCTGACCTTCCATGCGTACAAATGAGTAATTTCGTGGGCGTATCGCTTGACTTTGCCGCGGAATTGGGCTTCCATCGGGTGCTGATCGCCGGACAGCCGGGAAAACTGGTCAAGGTATCCGGCGGCAGCATGCAGACCCACAGTAAATATGGCGATGGGCGGAAGGAACCGCTGTGCGTCCGGCTGGCTTTTTTAGGCGCGCCGGTCAGTTTGCTGAAAACAGTCATGAACAGCGCCACGCTGGACGGGGTAATCCCTATCATCCGGGAAGCGGGCTATGAAGCTGTATGGACGGATTTATGCTGTGCCGCCGCTGCTTACGCCAGCGCCCGGGTGCGCGGCACATTGCGGGTGGATACCCTGATGCTGGACGGGCAGGGCGGCATTTTAGGACAATGGCAGGATGGAGGGGAAGCACCGTGAATCCTATGGACATCGAAAAACGCAGCATGGAAATCATTGAAGCGGAGCTGCGGCTTCCGCTCCCGGAGGAAATCAAGCCCATTGTGAAACGGGTGATCCACGCTACCGCCGATTTTTCCTTTGCGGAAACCCTGCGCTTTTCCCCGGGCGTGACCGGCCTGATGCGCGGGATGCTGAAAGATGGCGCGACCATTGTTACCGATACCAACATGGCGTTGGCTGGGATCAGCAAGGCCGCTCTGAAAAAGCTGGGCGCGAACGCGGTGTGCTTTATAGCGGATGAAGAGGTGGCAAAGGAAGCGAAGGAGCGGGGCCAAACGAGGGCGTATGTCAGCATGGAACGGGCCCTGGCCCTTCCAGGTTCCAAGCTGCTGGTGTGCGGGAATGCGCCTACCTTTCTGTTCCCGCTGCTGCAAATGCCCATCCTGCCCAGGGATATTGCCGTCGTTGGCGTGCCAGTGGGCTTTGTGAACGTGGTGGAAGCCAAGGAACGGCTGTGGGAAAGCGGCATCCCCTGCATCGCTGCCATGGGACGCCGCGGCGGCAGCAACGTGGCGGCGGCCATCGTAAACGCCTTGCTGTACGGCATTCCGGGGGTGCGGCCATGAGAATTCTGCTGGCGGGCACAGGCAGTGGCTGCGGGAAAACCACCGTTTCCCTCCTGCTGATGACGGCGCTGAAAGCCCGGGGGCTGGATGTGGCTCCCTATAAGGTGGGGCCGGATTACATTGATCCCGGTTTCCATGGAGCGATCTGCGGCAGGCCTAGTTACAATCTGGATTCCTGGCTCATGACAGCTGACGAAATGCGCCGCGTTTTGAATCACACTTACGACATCGCCGTTGTCGAAGGCGTCATGGGCTATTACGACGGACTGGACAGCCGCTCCTTCCGCTGCTCCACTTGGGAAATCGCACAGGAAACGAAAACGCCGGTGATCCTGATCGCAGACGCTTCCGGCGGCGCGGCCAGCGTGGCGGCCACGGTAAAGGGCTTTCAAACGCTGGTGAAGGACAGCGGAATCGCGGGCGTACTGATCAACCGGGTATCGGGCGATAGGCATTACGGCCTGGTCCGGGAAGCAGTGGAGCGCTATACGGGCTTTCCCTGCGTGGGGTATCTGACAAAGAAGCAAGCCCTCCGGTTTCCCAGTCGCCATCTGGGCCTGGTGCCAGCGGAGGAAACGGACGATTTGCTGCCCCGCATAAGGGAAGCGGCGGCGGAGGCCGCGGGAACGCTTGATATTGAAGCGATTTTGCATATTGCTTCCCGGGCCGTAGCCTTACCGGAAGCAAATCCTTTGCCGCTCAACAAACGAACGGGCTATCGCCTGGGTGTGGCGCTGGATGAAGCCTTTCACTTCTATTATCAGGCCAATCTGGACGCACTGCAAAGCGCGGGCATGGAGCTCGTTTTCTTTTCTCCGCTGCGGGATGAGCGCCTGCCGGATCGTCTAAGCGGCCTGTACTTGGGCGGCGGCTTCCCGGAAGTGTTCGCCAAAGGGCTGTCACAAAACCTGTCCATGCGGACAAGCGTCAAAAACGCGCTGGAAAATGGGCTTCCCTGCTATGCTGAGTGCGGCGGGCTGATGTACTTGGGAAAGGACATCGACGGCATCCCCATGGCGGATTTTCTTCCCCTTCGCTGCCGCATGACCGACCGGCTGCAGCGCTTTGGCTATGTGACCGTGACGGACAGAACGGGCCTTTCTTTCCCCGCCCACGAATTCCATCATGCCCAGGCGGAACCGCTTCCCGATGCTTCTCTGGCTTATCAGGTTCAAAAAGCCTCCGCGCTGGATAAGGTGTGGGCCTGCGGCTGGGAAAAAAAGCAAACGCTGGCGGCCTTCGCCCATGTTTATTTCGCGGACAGGCCGGATTTGATGGGGAGGTTCTTTCCATGACCCATGGCGGCAACGTATGGCAGGGGAACGGGCCAGAAACCTGGCTGGATTTTTCCGCCAGCCTGCGTCCGGAGGGCCCCCCGGAATGGGTGACGGAAACCGTCGCGCAGGCCCTTTCCCGCATGCGCTATTATCCCGATCTGTCCATGCGTGAAGCAAGGCGCGGCCTGGCGGCATACGCAGGGGTGGAGGAAAGCCGCATCCTGCCCACAGCGGGGGGCATAGCGGCCATCGACCTGGCGCTGCGGCTGAAGCAAGGCCCGGTACGGATTGCCCCGGCCACCTTTGGAGAATACGCCCGGCGCGCCAAACTGCTGAACCGGGAAATGCAGATAGATGATCATTTGGGAGAAGCGGGCGAAACCGCCATCCTCTGCAATCCCAATAACCCCACCGGCAGCGCCTTGAGCCGGGAAGAAACGTTGGAAATGCATCGGCTGTTTTCTTCCCAGGGCGGGGAATTGATCGTGGACGAAGCTTTTATCGACTACTACCCCGAAATCAGCGTACGCAGGAACGTATGCGATACGCTGACCGTGGTGGGGTCGCTGACCAAGATTCTCTGCATTCCCGGCGTGCGGCTGGGCTATGTGTGCGCTTCTCCGGAAAACATCGAAAAGCTGAAAGAGCTGGCGCTGCCCTGGCAAATGGGGTTTGCGGCTTCCGCCGTGGCATCCGCCCTGCCGGAGCATTTGGATGAAGTGCGAAGGGATGCGGAAACAAACGCGGAAAGGCGGCAGCGCATGGCACGGGGCTTGCGCTCTTTGGGTGTAGAAGTGCAGTCCTCGAAAGCCAATTTCCTATTGTGCCGGTTTGACCGGCCCATGGGGCCCGCTGTGGAAAAACTAAAAAAACGCCATATTCTGGTGCGCAACTGCGAATCCTTTGGCTTATCGGACTGCTGGCTTCGGCTGGCTGTGCGCACGGAGGAAGAAAACCAACGGCTGATTGAGGAATTGAAGCAATGCCTGAAATTGTAATTTTCGGCGGAACTACGGAAGGACGGCGGGAGGCGGAACAGCTTTTCACGCAGGGCAACGCCGTTACGGTGTCCGTTACCAGCGCTTACGCACGCTCTTTGCTTCCGCCCCAGGTGAAATGCCATGTGGGGGTTCTGAACCGGCAAGAGATGCTTGCGTGGCTGAGCAAAGAGCGTCCCAGCCTTGTGATCGACGCCACCCATCCTTATGCCGTTCAGGCAACGCGGAATATTCGGGCTTGCTGCGCAGCGCTGGGGATCCCCTATGAAAGAATAGAGCGCCCGCCGCAGAGCGCCTCCTGGCGGCAGGACGTGCAGCATGTGCCCGATGCCGGGGCCGCCGCTCAAGCTCTGCAGTCCACAGAGGGCCCGGTGCTGCTCACCACGGGAAGCCATACCCTGCATCCGTATGTCCAGGCCGTTGACCCCGCCCGGCTGTTCGTGCGGGTGCTATCAACCAGGGAAGCGCTGGAATTGTGCGCCGCTGCCGGTATTCTATCCTCCCATATCATCGCTATGCAGGGACCGTTTACCCGGGCGTTCAACGCTGCACTGTACGATCAATGGGGGATTCGGGCGATGGTGACCAAGGATTCCGGCCAGGCGGGCGGCGTGGAAGAAAAGGTGATCCCCGCATTGGAAAGGCAGATTCATATCATCATGATCGACAGACCCAAGGAGGAATAAGCATACGATGCGCGGAAAAAGCCTGATGATTCAAGGAACAGCCTCGTCCGTGGGAAAAAGCGTTCTGTGCGCCGCGCTGCTGCGCATTTTCAAGCAGGACGGCTGGCGCGTGGCCCCCTTCAAGGCCCAGAACATGGCGCTCAATTCCTTTGTGACAAAGGACGGACGGGAAATGGGCCGCGCCCAGGTGACCCAGGCCCAGGCCGCCGGAATGGAGCCGGACGTGCGCATGAACCCGGTGCTCTTAAAGCCGACCGGCGACCGGCGCAGCCAGGTGATCGTGGACGGGCGGGCCATCGGCAGCATGACCGCCATGGAATATCACCGCTTTAAGCCCCAGCTTCGGGAAAAAATCAAAGCCACCTATGAAGCCCTGGAAAGCGAAGTGGACTGCGTGGTGATCGAAGGCGCGGGCAGCCCGGCGGAAATCAACCTGCGGGAAGGCGATATCGTGAATATGTCTATGGCGAAGGCCGCCGACGCGCCGGTGATCCTGGTGGGCGATATCAACCTGGGCGGCGTATTCGCGTCCCTGCTGGGCACAATGATGCTGCTGACGGAGGAAGAACGCGCCCGGGTGAAAGGCGTGATCATCAACAAATTCCGGGGCGACGTAAAGATCCTGGAGCCGGGCCTAAGGATGCTGGAAGACCGCATCCATATTCCCGTGCTGGGCGTGGTGCCCTGGATGGACGTGGAATTGGAAGACGAGGACAGCGTGACCGAGCGTTTCCACCGTGCCTCCGGCCAGGGCGATCTGGACGCTGTGGTGGTGCGACTGCCCCATATTTCCAATTTTACCGATTTTCAGGCGCTGACCCTGCAGCCCGGTGTGCGGGTGCGTTACGCGGAAAAGCCCGAGGAGCTGGCAAACGCCGATCTCATTCTTCTGCCCGGCACCAAAAACACCATGGAGGATCTGATGGCCCTTCGCAACCGCGGCCTGGATGCGCCTATCATCCGCCACGCCAGGAAGGGCGGCCTGGTCATGGGTATCTGCGGCGGGTATCAAATGCTGGGCAATACCCTGCGCGATCCCGGCCACGTGGAATCCCGGGTGCCGGAGGTGGCGGGCCTGGGCCTGCTGGACATGGATGTGACATTCGCGCCGGAAAAGCGCACGGTCCAATCCACCGGAACCATAGAGTGCCCGTCGGGCTGGCTGAAAGATATAAGCGGAATGCTGCTGGACGGCTATGAAATTCACGCGGGGCACAACGCCTTCGGGCCGGAATGTGTGCCCTGGCTGACCATTGGCGGGGAAATCGACGGCGTATGCAATCCGGCGGGCAACGTGATCGGCACATACCTGCACGGCATCTTTGACGACGGCCAGTTTTTTTCCGCGCTGGCTGCCCGAATCCGAAAAGCAAAGGGCATTTCAGAAGCGCAGGCCCCTGCGCAGACGATGGAGCAGTTCCGGGAAAAGGAATTCGACCGCATCGCCGATATCGTCCGGGCCAGTATTGACATGGATGCTATTTATCAAATCATCCGGGGAGAAAGATAATGCTTCGTGATTATACGTTGGCCCTCGTCACAGGCTTCCTGCTGGACTGCCTGCTGGGCGACCCGGAAGGACTGTATCATCCGGTGCGCGTGATCGGAAAATACATAAGCTGGCTGGAAAAGCGGCTAAGGACGCGGGGCGGCAATCTGCGGATAAGCGCCCTGTGGCTGACCGCCTCAACGGTGCTGTTCACCATGGCCGCCGTTTTTGCTTTGCTGCGCCTGCTTCGCCTCTGGGGCTGGGCACCCTGGTTCGTGGGCGCGGCGCTGCTGGATTGGATGGGGCTGGCTGCCCGCTCCATGATAAAGGAAGCCCGCGGCGTGGAAAAGGTATTGGGACATGGCCTCGAAGCCGCCCGGAAGCAGGTGGCCCGCATCGTGGGCCGGGACACGCAAAACCTGAACGAAGAGGAAATCATCAAGGCCACGGTGGAAACCGTGGCAGAAAACACCACCGACGGGGTGATTTCGCCCATGCTGTACGCTTTCCTGGGCGGGCCTGTGCTGCTGTGGGGCTTCAAGGCGGCGTCCACCCTGGATTCCATGGTGGGCTATTTGGATGAAAAATACCGGGATATCGGCTGGAGCAGCGCAAAGCTTGACGATGTGCTGAACTTCATTCCGGCTCGGCTCACGGCTCTGCTCATGATCTGCGCCGCGTTTCTTACCGGGCAGGACGGAAAAAACGCTTTCCGCATCGTGAAACGCGACCATGCCAATCACAAAAGCCCCAACTGCGCCTGGAGCGAAGCCGCGGCGGCCGGGGCGCTGCATATTCAATTGGGCGGTACCCATGATTATTTCGGCAAGCCGGTAGAAAAGCCCACCATCGGGGACGCTGACCGACCGGCGGAGAAAAAGGATATTCACCGGGCGAACCGGCTTTTGTATGGCGCCAGCCTGCTGATGATCGTTTTTCTTTGTATGATCGGGTTCTTATAACCGGTTTTCACCGGAAAAGGAGCGTATATGGATAAGCAGCAATACGACAGCCATTTTTTTCAGAATACAGATTGTGAATCCTTTCCCTGCCATCGAGGGATAAAAGCGGAGGATTTTAATTGCCTGTTCTGCTATTGTCCCTTATACGCCCTGGGGAAGAAATGCGGCGGCAGCTGCAAGTATACGGAAAAGGGCGTGAAAAGCTGCATCAACTGTGCTTTTCCGCATCGCAGGGAAAACTACAGCCAAGTGATCGCGCGCTTTTCCGATATTCAGGCGGCTGTGCGCAGAATGGACGGTGAATGCAAATGAACGCAATGGAGCAGGCAAAAAAGCGCTGGGACGCCATCGCCAAGCCCTTGCATTCCCTGGGTCGGCTGGAGGATTTGATCGTGCAGATCGCGGGCGTTCAGGGTACGCCTGACGTGCGCATCGACAAGCGCTGCGCTTTGGTTTTCTGCGGCGATCATGGGGTGGTCAGGGAAGGCGTCAGCCAATCTGGCAGCGAGGTCACAGCCCTGGTGGCCAAAAGCATCGCGGAGGGTACGGGCAATATCAACCTGATGGCGGGTGCGGCCCAGACCGACGTGTTTGCCGCGGATATGGGGATGCTGACTCCCGTGCCGGGAACCATCGACAGGCGGGCGGGGTGCGGCACCGCCAATATGACCGAAGGCCCCGCCATGAGCCGGGAGCAGGCCGAACAAGCCGTGCAATCCGGCATCAGCCTGATGGGCGAAATGAAAAAGCGGGGATACCAGATCGCCGTGATCGGCGAAATGGGCATCGGCAACACCACCGCGTCCTCCGCCCTTGCCAGCGTACTGCTGAATATGCCGGTGAAAACGGTCACCGGCCGGGGCGCGGGCCTTTCCGACGAGGGTTTAGAGCGCAAAATTGCCGCTATTCAAAAGGCGATTCAAGTCAATTGCCCCAACCGGGACGATCCCATGGATGTGCTCTGCAAGCTGGGCGGCTTTGAAATCGCCGGTATGGCAGGGGCTTACTTGGGCGGGTATCAGTATCATATCCCCACCATTACGGATGGCGTGATCCCCAATGTGGCCGCTCTGATCGCCGCCCGCATTTGCTCGGATGCCGTGTCCGCCATCCTGCCGGGGCATGTGAGCAAGGAGCCCGCCGACCAGAAAATCATGGAAGAATTGGGCATGGAGCCCATCATTCACGCCCGCATGGCCCTGGGCGAGGGGACGGGCGGCGTGCTGCTGCTGCCCCTGCTGGATATGGCGCTGCGGGTGTACCAGGGGCCGCACACCTTTGCGGGCCTGGGCATGGAGGCTTATACGCCCCAGGGAGGCGCGCAGTGATCGTGCTGGTGACGGGCGGCAGCGGGTGCGGAAAATCCACCTGGGCGGAAAGACTGGTGGAAACGTTGCCCAGGGAAAACCGAGTGTATATTGCCACCATGCAGGTATACGACGAGGAATCCCGGCAGCGGGCGAAACGGCACCGGGAACAGCGAGCGGACAAGGGTTTTTTGACGATTGAATGTGAAAAGGACCTGGAGCACGCCGGTATTCCGGAGGACAGCACTGTGCTTTTGGAGGATCTGGTCAACCTGACGGCCAATGAAATGTTTGACGGCGGGAATGTCTCCCGCATTATACCTGCCCTGAAAAACCTTTCCCGGCGCTGCGGTCATCTGGTGATGGTTACCAACGACCTGTTTTCGGACGGCGCAGTCTATTCCGATTCCGTGCAGGATTACCTGCGGAAGCTGGCGGAAATCAACCGGCAGGCGGCGGAAATGGCCGATTGCGTGGTTGAAGTGGTGTATTCCATTCCTGTGGCCCTGAAAGGAGACCTTCCATGCGCGTGATCCGTTCGCTGTTCATCGCCTTTTCCACTTACTCCCGCATTCCCGTGCCCCAGGTGGAATGGACGGAGGAAAACCGCCGGTACAGCATGTGCTTCTTCCCGTTGGTGGGGGCGGTCATCGGCCTGGCGCTATGGGGCTGGCTGGCAGTCTGCGCTGCGTTCAGCTTCGGCCCGCTGCTGCGGGGGGCCGTGGCTGCGCTGCTGCCCCTGTTCATCACCGGTGGCATCCACATGGACGGCTTTATGGACACCAGCGACGCCCTGGCTTCCTGGCAGCCCATGGAGAAACGCCTGGAAATCCTGAAGGATAGCCATGTGGGGGCGTTCGCGGTGATGCACTGCGCGGGCTACTTGCTGCTTGCCGCAGCGCTGTACAGCGAAGCGAAAGCGGAAAGCGGCCCCTTGCTTGGCTGCGTGTTCATTCTGTCCCGGGCCATGAGCGCATGGGCGCTGACGACGTTCAAAAATGCCCGGCCTAAAGGGATGCTGGACGCCTTTACCCAGGCGACGCAGAAGCGGATGGCCCTGCTCAGCGGGCTGTGCTGGGGCCTGGTTTGCCTGCTCGTCTGGGCGCTGCTGGGCGGATGGCTCGCCGTACTCTGCCTGCTGGCGGCAGCGCTTTGCCTGCTTTATTACCGGCACATGGCTTACAGGCAGTTCGGCGGCGTGACGGGAGACTTAGCGGGCTGGTTTTTACAGGTAACGGAGCTGACGCTGACGGCGGTTATTGTATTAAGCAGTATATAAGCGAAAGTATTCATGAAGCAGGAAAAGGTTTGAACCCTTTATGGGTTTCTCGGAAGAGGGTCTGGGGGAAACCGCTCTTTGACCTTCAAAGAGTGGTTTTCCCCAGCATCTTTTCCGGTTCATCCGTGTTAGGAGGAAAGGTTCTATGAAGCTATATATTGGCGGCGCGTACCAGGGCCAGATTGAGCTTGCGAAGCAGGAAAACCCGGATGCGGAAATCTATCCCGATTTTCACGAAACCATCCGGAAAGCAGTGCTGGCCGAGGGGCAGGATCCTCGCGCCTTTGCCCGCACCTTTATTCAGGAATACCCCGGCGCTGTCATCGCGGCCAATGAAGTTGGCGCGGGGGTCGTTCCGCTGCTGGCGGAGGACAGGGCGTTTCGGGAAGCCGTGGGCCGCGCGCTGTGTGTGATCGCCCAAGAGGCGGAGCAGGTGACCCGCTGCGTGTGCGGAATCGGGGTGCGCATCAAATGAGGTGGATTCTGATCCGTCACGGGCTGACCCAGGGGAATCTGGAGAGCCGCTATATCGGCTGCCACACGGATGAACCGCTGTGCGAAAAAGGAATCGAAGCGCTGAAAGAGAAGCGGTATCCGCCCGTTCAGCGCGTGTTTTCCAGCCCTATGAAGCGCTGCCTGGAAACGGCGGCCATTCTGTATCCGGGCGTTCCCGTGGAAATCGTCCCCGCTTTCCGGGAATGTGATTTCGGCCTGTTTGAAAACAAAAACTACTTGGAATTAAACGGAAGGCAGGATTACCAGGCCTGGATTGATTCAGGCGGGGAGCTTCCGTTTCCGGAAGGAGAGAGCCGAAAAGAATTTGCTGCCCGCTGCCTGGGGGCTTTTCGGGAACTGCGGGAAAGAAAGCTGAATGGAGATTGCGCGTTGATCGTCCATGGCGGCACGATCATGGCGATCATGGAAGCCTGCACGCAGCCGCCCAAAGGATATTATGATTTTCAGGTCAAAAATGGAAATGGATACATTCTGGAAGAAAACGGCGTTTATTCATCGATTTTCCCGCTGCCATTTTGAGTTGACTGACAAATCCGCCGAAACATGCAAGAACCGAATGTGCATCAACTGACAGCACATTCCTTTTTGCTTTTTGGGAGATTTCCAAAGGAGAGCAAGACTGGATGGCAGGTGGTTCCAGCAGCTTCGGTGATGGCTTCGCCAGGCCGTTCACCACCGTCAGGATGGTGGAATACACGCTCATAGAGATGTCGTCCACCCGGAAATCGTGATTGGCCTCCAAATGATCCAGCGCGTCCGCGAACAGAGGATTCCAAGCATTCAAGAGAAAAAGAACTTGATCTGGTCTGCTCAATGATTGTATAGTGACTTTGGAATAAACCAGATTGCTCTCCAGGCTGGTCGAACCTGCAAGAAAGGAAAGCATGCAAGGTTATCAGGACAGGCATTGGCAATTCAGGTCAGTAAAATGGAAAAGAAGCAGCACTGCAAGAGGGGGAAACGAAAATGGAAAAAGCACTGTGGAATAACAGCTGGACCTTCTGGAAGGAGTCCAATGCTTTCAGCTTGTTCCAATCTATACCTGCGGATGCAAAGACTGTTGACCTGCCGCATGACGCCATGTTTCTTGAACATCAGGATGCAAACTGCGTCAGTGAAGGGAAGCAGGGCTTCCTGCCTGGCGGAACCTATGCAAAAACATAAGAACATTATCGGCGATTTTATCTGGTGCAGTTATACCTATCTGGGCGAGACCGGAGAAAAGGGCAATTATCCGAGCCTCATGAATGAGAACGCAGATTTTACGGTGATCGGTGATGTGAAGCCGAGCTGGTACTACCGTGCCGTAACTACGGGCCTGCGGGCTGAACCATATATTGCCGTGCGGTCGCCTGAAAAGAGCCGTACTCCTATGAATACAGGCGCCTGGATACTGACCGACGCGGTAGAAAGCTGGGACTATCCGGGACATGAGGGGGAAGCGTGCGATGTGGAGGTTTATTCCTCCGGGGAACACACGGGGCTGTTCTTAAACGGCAGGAACCTTGGAGAAGGAGTTCCTGATCCGGAGCAGATCTGCCGTTATACCTGGCGTGTGCCCTATGAAGCTGGAGAACTGAAAGCAGTTTCCCATTGTGAAGGAAAGCCCGACAGGGAATTCGTACTGCACACAAAGGGAGCTGCCAGCATGATTGATTTGCGGGCAGAAGAAAATCCCTTTGCTGAAGAAGATGGCCTGAAATACATCAAGATCACGCTCCGCAATCCTGCCGGTGAAGCGGTGCGATGCACAGCAAACCTCAACGTTTCTATTGCGGGCGGCGCATACCGATTGCTTGCCTTCGGCGGCCAGTATTCTCAGCACAACGGCGGATTTATCAGCCCTTCCGTAGACATTCACGACGGCAGAGCCCTCCTCATCCTGAAGCGATGCGGAGAAGGAAAATGCGTGCTGAAGGTTTCCGGGGAGGGGCTTGCAGCGTCAGAACTGATGATGTAAAAAACTGAGGCCTATCTCGGAAAATTGATAAGAAAATATATACAGAACCGATATGAGAATTTATCGAAAACAACCTACCCCACCAGAACCATCTATGAATCGGATAACTTAAAGATTGTAGGAAAAGTGATTGGCAGAGTAGGGGATTTTGATATCCCGGAAGGTGAAGAACTTTGGAAAGTGGAAAGCGCATTTAAAGACGAATGAAACAAACGGGCGGTTCCGGCCGCCCGTCGTTTTCCCTCAAAAACGAGAACAAATATTCGATTGGAGGCTGCGAACATGTTTCAACCAGAATTGCTGCTGTACTGCCAGACGGATGGCGGGGTGTATTCCTATCTCTATGGAGCGGCAAGAATCAGCGCCGCCCGTGATGATGATCGGATTTATGTGAGTATTGACCGTTCCCTGCCCAGGGAAATCACAGACGGATTGCTGGAATGGCTCGGTATGGACTTGCATCGCTCAGTCGTCCGTTATCGCTGTGATGACAACAGCCGGTTCTTTGTACAGACGGCCGCTTAATAAGAACCGTGCCGGGCATATCCCATGAAGACACAAATAGGAGAGCTGAACTGTACGGGAAAGGGCCATGAGAAAACTGGCTTTCCATCGTTTTTACTGAGGGAGGAAATAAAAAATGAGACCCATGAAGCTCTATGAACTGAAGCCGGGAAAAACAGTATGGTTGGAATCTTATGGTTATGCCTTCAAAACACTGCGTTTGGTGAAGGCGGTTGTATTCCATGACAGGAATCACCGGTTATAAGAATCATTATGACGAGGGCATCAGCGGGACATCGACCCGCAAGCGCGAAGGCTTCCAGAGCATGGTGGCGGACGCGCTTGCCGGAAAAATCGGACTCATCCTGACGAAATCGGTGAGCCGCTTTGCCCGGAACACTGTCGATTCCCTCACCACCATCCGCGAACTGAAAGCCCACGGCACCGAGGTTTACTTTGAAAAAGAGAACATCTGGACCTTCGATTCCAAGGGCGAACTTCTGATCAGCATCATGTCCAGCCTCGCCCAGGAAGAAAGCCGGAGTATTTCGCTCAACGTCACCTGGGGCTGGCACAAGCGCTTCGCCGACGGAAAGCCCGTGGTGCCGTTCAGCCACTTCCTCGGATACGACCGGGGCGAGAACGGCGAACTGGTCATCAACGAGGAGGAAGCCGATACGGTACGCATCATTTACGCCGAGTTCCAGGCTGGTCTTTCCTTCACGCAGATTGCCAAGGAACTGACCGACCTGGGCATCAAGAGCCCTGCCGGAAAGGACGTCTGGAACAGCGGTACGGTCAAGAGTATCCTGATGACACGCAGATTGCCAAGGAACTGACCGACCTGGGCATCAAGAGCCCTGCCGGAAAGGACGTCTGGAACAGCGGTACGGTCAAGAGTATCCTGATGAAACTTAGAACAACGGATTTCATACGAAGTATACGATAGCACCCTCTGAAACCGCTTGAAATCAGGGCATTTACGGTCAAGGGGTGCATTTGAGCTTTTAGTACGGTGATTTTTCCATTGAGACAGTGTTTTTGCAAGGAGGTATTATCGTATTATAGTTTCCAAGTACAGTTGAGCAATCGTAGTATAGTATCCGAGTATAATCGTGTTATCGTATTATCGTTTCCAAGTATAGTCGGGCTATCGAGTTATAGTTTCCAAATATAATCGTGTTATCGTATTATAGTGTTCAGATAGCGGCAGACTTATCGTGTTATAGTGTTCGGGTATGACTATCTCATGCTGCAAATCTCCTTTGCGTTTTCTGATTCTATTATA
>CADBCX010000022.1 GCA_902793245.1 uncultured Eubacteriales bacterium
AGCTTGAATATCATAGCATATCTTGTGGTAAATTGCAAGCGTTTTTTCAAAGAATCTACAATTTCTGGCTGCAAAATGTCACGATTCAGGTATTTCCAGGGAAAGCGCCCTTCGGAATCCAAGCCCGCAAGGAGATCATTCTTGGTTTCCCGGAAGGGGGGAGAGAGGCTGCAGCAAAATGAACGGCCTCTTTTTGCGTACTTTCACCTTTTTTCGCGGAAAAATCCCTTGCTAATTTTCTCTTTCTGTGGTACAATTAAATGGTCAAAGAAAGACAATTTCTTTGGAGGGATGCTTTATGCGGTTAAGCGATACGATTGAGAGCTTCATCAAGGCCATGATCCAGGAGGATACGCCCGAAGTGGAGCTGAAACGAAACGAACTGGCGGAGTATTTTCACTGCGCTCCGTCGCAAATCAACTATGTTTTGGCCACGCGCTTCACGCCCGACCACGGCTACGTCACCTCCTCCCAGCGGGGCGGCGGCGGGTTCATCCGCATCGTGCGGGTGCGGCAAAGCGGCGGCGATCATCTGAATTACCTGCTGAACGAGCGCATCGGCGACAGCCTGGACGCTCAGTCCGCCCAGGTGCTGTGCGGCCAGCTGGCCGAGCGGAAGGTGGTCACGCCCGCCGAAGCGCAGGTGATGGCCGCCGCCGTGTCGCCCCAGGCGCTTTCCGTGCCCCTGCCGGAAGCCATGAAGGACGCGCTGCGGGCAAAAATTTTCAAATGCATGCTGCTGTCTGTGATGCAGCAGAAAGCCAGGCAGACTGAAAACGGTTGATTTTGCCGATGTACCGGCACCGTTCCCGGCGCATAATATGGGATGCGTCATTTGATGGAGGAGGAATTTATGCTCTGCGAAGAATGCGGAAAAAACCAGGCGGAGGTGCTCATGACCACCGTGGTCAACGGCCAGTCCGCCACGCGGCACCTGTGCCGGGAATGCCTGAAAAAGTATCAGGCCGGGGATTTGCAGGCCCTTTTGGCGGCGATTCTGTCCACCATGGCCGGCAAGCTCCAGGAGCCCGACGAGGAAACGCCGGACATCGTGTGCCCCAAGTGCGGGGAAACCTACGCCGAATTCCAGAAAACGGGCATGCTGGGCTGCGCGGAATGCTACCAGGCATTCAGGAAAGAACTGGCTCCCGTGATCAACCGGGTGCAGGGCCGCACCCAGCATGCGGGACGGCGGCCTCCGGTCAGCGAGGAGGAGCAGGCGCGGCAGACCCGGATGGAAGAGCTGCGCAGCCGGATGGAAGCGGCGGTGGCGGAGGAAAACTTTGAGGAAGCCGCCCGGCTGCGGGATGAACTGCGGGCCATGACGCCCGCCCGGGAGGCGAAGGCATGAGCGAGATCGTGGTATCCTCCCGGGTTCGCCTGTCCCGGAACTATGAGGATTTGCCTTTCCGAAACAAAATCACCAAAGAACAGAGCGAGGAATGCGTGCAGCGGACGCTGGAAGCCCTGCGCGCCCTTCCTCAGCCTTACACCTTCCTGCCCCTCAAGGGCATGGAAGCCAACGAAAAAAAGGCGCTGGCGGAGGCGCACCTCATCAGCCCCGACCTGATGGAGCACGAGGAGACCGCCGCCGCGCTGATCCGGGACGACGAAAAGATTTCCGTCATGATGAACGAGGAAGACCACCTGCGCATCCAGGGCTTCACGATGGGCGAAAACCTGAATGACGCGGCGGAGTGCGCCTTCTCCATCGACGACGCTTTGCAGGAGCAGCTTTCCTTCGCCTTCGACCCCCAATGGGGGTATCTCACCGCCTGCCCCACCAACGCGGGCACGGGCCTGCGGGCCTCGGTGATGCTGCATCTGCCCATGCTGACCGCCCAGAAGCAGATGGGCAAGGTGAACCAGATCGCCGCCAAGCTGGGCCTGACCCTGCGGGGCATCTACGGCGAGGGCAGCGAGGCGCTGGGGAATCTATACCAGCTCAGCAACCAGGTGACGCTGGGGAAAACGGAAAAGGAAATCATCGACGCGGTGGCGGCCACCGCCCGGCAGATGGCCGAGATGGAACGGATTTACCGGCACAAGGCCGAGGACAAGGACGCCGTCGCCTTTGAAGACCAGCTGTTCCGGTCTTACGGCCTGCTGACCAACGCCCGCCGGATGCCCATCAAGGAGTTCATGGCCCACTGGTCGAACCTGCGGTTGGGCGCGGCGCTGGGCAGGCTGCCCGTGAGCCTCAAAACCTGCGACGCCCTGCTCACCGCCGCCCAGCCCGCCCACGTGCAGAAAGCCGCGGGTACGGCGCTGAACGACAAGGATTTGGATGCTTATCGGAGCGAATTGATACGGAATGCGCTGGCATAAGGGATTAGGCAATAGGCATTAGGAGGGAATCCGCCAAAAGCCTTCCCCTTGAGGGGAAGGCTTCGGTCGGGCTTCCCGCTTCGTGCTCTATATAAACTGCACTCTGCGCTCTGTGCTCTGTACTCTCGTTCCCCTAATGCCTATTGCCTAATGCCTATTGCCTCATCCCTCACCCCTATATCAAAACAACCGGAGGATTTATATGCCAATTTTCGGACGATTCAACGAACGGGCCCAGCGGGTGATCGCCGCCGCCCAGAAAGCCGCCGTAACGATGCGTCATACCTATGTGGGCAGTGAGCATTTTTTGATCGCTTTATTGCAAGAAGCCCGCGACGACGCGCCCGCCCTGCCGGATAACGTGGTAACGCAGACGGTGACCGAGGCCGTGAAGCAGATCACGGAAGCCGGCGACCACGCGCCCAATCAGCTGGAAATGACGCCCCGGGTGAAAAAGCTGCTGGAAACCAGCGTGCGGGAAGCGCACCGCCTGGGCCAGCCCTACGTGACGGCGGGCCATTTCTGGCTTGCTCTGCTCAGCGACGAGGAAAGCGTGGCGATGCAGGTGCTCACCGGCATGGGCTGCGATATCGACAAGCTGAAAAAGAGCGTGCAGGAAACGCTGGGGAAAAACAGCGTCGCTCCGGGCACCCGCCCGCAAAGCGGCGGCGGGGATTCCGCGCTGGCGAAGTACGGCCGCGACCTGACGGAAGCCGCCGAGAAGGGCGAGCTGGACCCGGTGATCGGGCGGCAGAATGAGATCGAGCGCATCGTGCAGATTCTGTCCCGCCGCACGAAAAATAACCCGGTGCTCATCGGCGAGCCCGGCGTGGGCAAGTCCGCCGTGGCGGAAGGCCTGGCCCAGAAAATCAGCCAGGGCGCGGTGCCCGAAACCCTGACGGACAAGAAAATCATTTCCCTGGATCTGGGGGCCATGGTCGCGGGCAGCAAGTACCGGGGCGAATTTGAGGAGCGCCTCAAGAACACCCTGGATGAAGTGAAGAAGCGCGGCGACGTGATCCTGTTCATCGACGAACTGCAGAACATCATCGGCGCTGGCGCGGCGGAAGGCAGCATGGACGCGGCCAATATTTTAAAGCCCGCCCTGGCGAGAGGCGAGATTCAGTGCATCGGGGCCACGACGATGGACGAGTACCGCAAGCATATTGAAAAGGACGCGGCCCTGGCCCGGCGGTTCCAGCCGGTCACGGTGAACGAGCCCAGCGAGGAAGAAACCATCGCCATCATGAAGGGCCTGCGGGACCGCTACGAAGCGCATCACAAAGTGCGCATCACCGACGAAGCCCTGGAAGCCGCGGTGAAGCTGAGCAACCGCTACATCGCCGACCGGTTCCAGCCCGACAAGGCCATCGACCTGATGGACGAAGCGGCCTCCCGGGTGCGCATCCAGGCGTTCACCGCGCCGCCGGACGTGAAAGCCCAGGAAAAGAAATTGGAAAGCGTGCTGCGGGAAAAGCGGGAAGCCATCGACAAGCAGGACTACGAGAAGGCTGCCGCCCTCCGCGACGAGGAGCACGCCCTCCGGGCCGAGATCGAAGAAAAGCGCGCGGCCTGGGAAAAGCAGAAATCCGCCGCCAAGGACACCGTGGGCGAGGAGGAAATCGCCCAGGTGGTGGCGGGCTGGACGGGCATCCCGGTCAAGAAGATGACCGAGGAGGAATCCGAACGCCTGCTGCATCTGGAAGACCTGCTGCATAAGCGGGTGGTGGGCCAGGGCGAAGCCGTGTCCGCCGTCAGCCGGGCCATCCGCCGGGCACGGGCGGGCCTCAAAGACCCCAAGCGCCCCATCGGCAGCTTCATCTTCTTGGGCCCCACGGGCGTGGGCAAGACCGAGCTGTGCCGCGCCCTGGGCGAAGCCATGTTCGGGGACGAGGACGCCCTCATCCGCCTGGACATGTCCGAGTACATGGAGAAGCACACCGTCAGCCGCATGGTGGGTTCGCCCCCCGGCTACGTGGGCTACGACGAGGGCGGCCAGCTCACCGAGGCCGTGCGGCGCAAGCCCTATTCCGTGGTGCTGTTTGACGAGGTGGAAAAGGCCCATCCCGACGTGTTCAATATCCTCTTGCAGATTCTGGAGGACGGCCGCCTCACGGACAAC
This sequence comes from uncultured Eubacteriales bacterium, assembly GCA_902793245.1. Classification (GTDB taxonomy): domain Bacteria; phylum Bacillota; class Clostridia; order Christensenellales; family Aristaeellaceae; genus RUG563. The sequence continues at coordinate 4,451 of CADBCX010000022.1, forward strand.
ATGGGCCGGGTGGTCAGCTTCAAGAACTGCGTGATCGTGATGACCAGCAACGCGGGCGCTCAGTCCGCCCAGCGCACCAGCCTGGGCTTCGGCGCGGGTATGGCCGACGCCATGGACTATGAGCGGATGCGGGAAAAGGTGCTCAGCGACATTAAATCCGTGTTCCGGCCTGAGTTCCTCAACCGGGTGGACGAGATCATCGTGTTCCATAAATTGGAACAGAAGGACATCGAAGCCATCGCCGCCCTGATGCTGGGGCAGGTGGCCAAGCGATTGCAGGAGCGGGAAATCACGCTCACCTATGGGGACGACGTGGTGGCCCATCTGGCCCAGGCGGGCTTCGACCCCCAGTATGGGGCGCGGCCTTTGCGCCGGGTGATCCAGCGCACCATCGAGGATTCCCTCAGCGAAAAGCTCATCGCCGGGGAAATCCACCTGGGCGGCACGGTGAACATGCGCATGGACGGGGAACAAATCATGTTTGAGCAGCTATAATCAACACACAAAAAATCAACACGCAAAAAAGCGCCGGCGCATCCGACGCTTTTTTACGTTATGAAGCTTACTTCGTCATGAACAGCACGCCCAGGGTGCCGGGGCCGCAATGGCAGGCCACGGTGCAGTTGGCGGTGGTCACGTAAATGTTCTCGTCCTTGAAATCGGAATATTTCTTGATCGTTTCCCGGGCCGCTTCCACCGCAGTTTCTTCCACCGTCGAATGGGTAATGAAGATGCGGTCCAGGCGGATGTCCTTTTGATCCTTGAGTATTTCCTTGACATACTTTTCCACGCACTTGTCAAAGCTGCCCCGGAATTTATCTACCATTTTCATTGCGCCGTCTGTCACGGCGATTTCGGGCTTGATCCTGAGCAGCTTGCCACCCAGCGCCACCACGGAGGAGCAGCGTCCGCCCTTTTGCATGTAATCCAGCCGTCCCAGGATAAAGCTGGCATACACACGGCTGCGCAGGGCGTTCAGCTGGGAAGCGATTTCCACGCCGGAAAGGCCCTTCTGCGCCAGTTCCGCCGCTTCGATCACCAGATGGCCTTGGCCGGTGGACAGGTTCATGCTGTCCACCACGTACACGTTGGGGAAATTTGCCGCCGCGATGGTGGCGTTCTGGTAGCAGGCGGAGAACAGGGAACCGATGGTAATGTGAATCACCGCGTCATACTTGGAAGAAAATTCCTTGAACACCTTGCGGTAGGAATCCACGTTCACCGCGGAGGTGCTGCACAGGGCGCCGCCGTTATCCACGTGCCGGTAAATGTCTGCGGGCGTAATGTCCACACTGTCCAGGAAGGACACCCCATCCTTGATCACGGAAAGCGGGGTCAGCGTGATATCGTACCTGGACAGCAGTTCCGGCGACAGGTCGCAGGTGCTGTCGGAAGTCACTTTAATGTTCATAGACAATCTCCTTCATCCGGTAGCGATTTCAGGAAATACCCAAACAAATTGATTGTATCACATTGCTGCTTTTTTGTCATCTGTTTTTCTGAAATTGACCGTTTTTTTCCAGATTTTTTTCCATTTCAAGGAAAAGGAGACCTCTGTTCAGCCGTGAAAGCGGATGGAAGAGCAGGGACAGGCCCTTCGCCCGCCGCACCTCCAGCCATAACGGCTGATTGCAATTTCATACTTTTATCTGAATGAGAATGGCACGGGATTCTGCCAATCTGGTTGGAATCCCGTGCCAAATTTAATAGGTTATCGTTTTGCTCCACTGGAAAACGGTTTCTGATTTGAGCCGATCCTTTACGCCTGGCGTCCGATGGTGGCCTTGATGCGGCGCACGCCGGCGGAGGAGGATTCTTCCTTCTGAATCTTGAAGGACACCAGGTCGCCGGTATTGGAAGCGTGGGGGCCGCCGCAGATTTCCTTGGAGAACTCGCCCATGGTGTAGACCTTCACGCGCTCGCCGTACTTGCTCTCGAACAGGCCCATGGCGCCCTGGGCCTTGGCCTCGGCCACGGTCATTTCTTCCATGGTCACGGGCACCTTGGCGTCGATGGCGACATTCACCAGCCGTTCCACTTCGGTCAGTTCTTCGGGGGTCATCTTGCGGCCGAAGGTGAAGTCGAAGCGCAGGCGCTCGGCGGTGATGTTGCTGCCCTTCTGGTGCACTTCGTCGCCCAGGACTTTGCGCAGGGCGGCTTGCAGCAGGTGGGTGGCGGTGTGGAGGCAGGCGGTCTGCTCGCTGGCGTCGGCCAGGCCGCCCTTGAAGCGCTGCTCCGCGCCCGCGTGGCTGGTCTCCTGGTGCTGCTTGAAGCGCTGGGCGAAGTCGTCCTCATCCACGGTCAGGCCCTTTTCGGCGGCCAGCTCCTTGGTCATTTCGATGGGGAAGCCGTAGGTGTCATACAGCTTGAAGGCGCTGCGGCCGTCCATGGTGGTGAGGGTGGCCAGCCGCGCGTTGATCGCCGCTTTCAGCCCTTCCAGGTTGCCCTGCTGCGCCGCTTCGATGATGGGCATCATGTCGGGGGAGGGACGCAGCTTCTTGATCTGGGCCAGGTTCTGAGCGCAGGCCACGGGGTCGGCGTCGGCCAGGATGGAATCAAGCAGGGCGCGGGTGTTCACGATGTTGTTGTACACCTTGTCGAATTCCTTTTCGCCCTGCTTGAGGGTGCGGGCGAAGCGGTCCTCTTCCAGCTTCAGCTGTTCCAGCACGAAGGCGGCGTTGGCTTTCAGCTCGGGATACACCTCGCTGTACTGGTCGATGATGACCTGGGCAATTTCGCAGGTGAAGCCCGCTTCCATGCCCAGCTGCATGGCGTAGCGCACGGCGCGGCGGATGAGGCGGCGCAGGATGTAGCCCTGATCCACGTTGGAGGGGGACACGCCGCGGGGGTCGCCCAGGATGAAGGTGGCGGTGCGCATATGGTCGGCGATGATGCGGAAAGCCTTGGTGGTGGCTTCGTCGGCGTCGTACTGCTTGCCGGACAGCTCCGCGATCTTGGCCAGGATGCGTTCAAAAATATCGGTTTCGTAGACGCTCTTTTTGCCGGTCAGCACGCAGACGGTGCGCTCCAGGCCCATGCCGGTGTCCACGTTCTTCTGTTCCAGGGGAATGAAGCTGCCGTCCTGCTGCTTGTTGTACTGCATGAACACGTCGTTCCAGATTTCCAGGTACGCGCCGCACTTGCAGGCGGGGGAGCAGTTGGGGCCGCAGGGCTTCTTCACGATCATGAACATTTCGGTGTCCGGGCCGCAGGGGCCGGTGATCCCGGCGGGGCCCCACCAGTTGTGTTCCTTGGGAAGATAGAACAGGTGGTCGTCCTTCACGCCGCAGGAGCGCCACAGGTTGGCGGCTTCCTCGTCGCGGGGGCAGTCGCTGTCGCCCTCGAACACGGTGAAGGCCAGCTTGTCCTTATCAATGCCCAGCCACTTTTCGCTGGTCAGAAATTCCCAGCTCCAGGGAATCATTTCCTTCTTGAAGTAATCGCCCAGGCTCCAGTTGCCCAGCATTTCAAAGAAGGTCAGGTGGCTCATGTCGCCCACGTCGTCGATGTCGCCGGTGCGGATGCACTTCTGCACGTCGGTGAGGCGGTTGCCGGCGGGGTGCTTCTGGCCCAGCAGGTAGGGCACCAGGGGATGCATGCCCGCGGTGGTGAACAGCACGGTGGGGTCGTTCTCCGGAATGACGGAGGCGGAGGGAATCACGGCGTGGCCCTTCTCCTGGAAGAATTGCAGCCACAGCGCGCGCAGGTCGTTGGCGTTGACAGAGCGCATGGGAATCAGTCTCCTTTTCGTATGAAATAAAAAGTGTGTCTGTTTCTCTTTGAAGACGAACAGACACACTGAATTCGCGGTACCACTTCAATTGACGCAGTCGATAGGGGAAACTGCGTCCACCTCGATCCTGATAACGGGTTGGACCCCGACCCGCCTTACTGTGCTTTTCGGACGGATGGCTCGGCAGCGGCGAAGCGCGTTTCCTTCCGCCGGGCTTGCACCCTCCCCGGCTCGCTTTGGGCTGGCTTTCCGCGTTCCTTCTGCTTCACAGCGCGTATGCAATTGCGGAAAGTATAACGCGAAAAAACAATTCTGTCAAGGCTTTCGGAAGGAAAATGAGGGATTAGGGAATAGGCATTAAGGATTAGTGATAAGGGGTTCAACCAAAAGCCTTCCCCTCAAGGGGAAGGCTGTTAGAGGGTTTCCTATTGCCTATTGCCTAATGCCTATTGCCTAAATCATCTACTCCACCAGCGTGGCGAAATAATCCTCCGGGGTTTCGGCGCGGCGGATGAGGCGGAAATTTCCTTCCTTTGTATACAGGATCTCCGCGCTGCGGAGGCGGCCGTTATACTGGTAGCCCATGGCAAAGCCGTGGGCGCCGGTGTCGTGGATCACCAGCAGGTCGCCCTTCTCGATCTTGGGCAGCGGGCGTTCGATGGCGAATTTGTCGTTATTCTCGCACAGGCAGCCGGTCACGTCGTAAACGTGGTCGGCGGGGGCTTCCCGCTTGCCGCAGACGTGGATGTGGTGGTACGCGCCATACATGGCGGGGCGCATCAGGTTGGCGGCACAGGCGTCCACGCCGATGTAATCCCGGTAAATCTTCTTTTCGTGCACCGCGTGGGTGACCAGCCAGCCGTGGGGCCCGGTCATGTAGCGGCCCAACTCGGTCTTGATGCCGACGCCGGCTGTGGCCGGGTCGCCGAACACGCGGATAAATTCCTTCCGCACGCCTTCCCCGACGGCGGCAATGTCCACGGTGGGCGTGTCGGGGCGGTAGGGGATGCCGATGCCGCCGGACAGGTTCACGAACGCCAGGGGCAGGCCGCATGTTTCCGCCATTTCCGCGCCCAGCGCAAACAGGATGCCCGCCAGCTTGGGATAGTAGGAATTGTTGATGGTGTTGCTGGACAGGAACGCGTGCAGGCCGAAGCGCTTCGCGCCCAGGGCTTTCAGCCGGGCCAGGCCGACGGGCACCTGCTCCTTCGTCCAGCCGTACTTGGATTCGCCGGGGGAGCCCATGATGGCGTTGCCCAGGGTGAAATCCCCGCCGGGATTGTAGCGGATACACACGGTTTCGGGAATGCCGCCGTGCTTTTCCAGAATGTCGATATCGGTGATGTCGTCCAGGTTCACGATGGCCCCCAGCTTCCGGGCGTGGTCGTATTCCTCCGGCGGCATGGCGTTGGCGCTGAACATGATTTCCTCGCCCCGGAAACCGCACATGTCAGCCAAAAGGAGCTCGCATTCGCTGGAGCAGTCCAGGCCGCAGCCTTCTTCTTTAAAGATTTTCAGGATGGCGGGATTGGGCAGCGCCTTCACCGCGAAATACTCTTTGAAATCCGGGGCCCACGCAAACGCCGCGTTCATCGCCCGCGCGGTTTTGCGGATGCCCGCTTCGTCATATATATGGAAGGGAGTCGGAAATTGTTCCGCCGCCCGGATAAATACATCGTCGGGCAAGGTAAAATTTGGCATATTCAATCATCCTTCCTGCGTATTCCACAAAATTGGATACAATCCACTGTCATTATATGCGAAACGCAAGAATCCGCGCAAGAGGGCAAAGCCGAAAGGACAAATTAAGAACATCGCGCCGGTCATGAATTTTGCATTGCGCGGCGGGGGAGGACATGCTATACTGGTTCCAGCACGAAACAGAGGTGACGCGCATGAGCAAGATCCTGCTTGAAATCTGCTGCGGCTCGGCGGACGACGTGATCGAAGCCGCGAAGGGCGGGGCCGACCGGGTGGAGCTGAACAGCAACCTGTTCCAGGGCGGGCTGACGCCCTCCATCGGCGCGCTGAAAACCGTCAAGCGGCACACGGCGATTCCGGTCATGGCCATGGTGCGGCCCCGGGCGGGGGGCTTCTGCTATACCGACATTGAATTTGAAGTGGCCTGCGAGGACGCGAGGCAGCTGCTGGCAAACGGCGCGGACGGGCTGGTGTTCGGCTTCCTGCACGAGGACGGCACGGTGAACGCGGAAAGAACCAGGGAGCTGGTGCGCATCGCCGGGGGAAAGCCCTGCGTGTTCCATCGGGCGCTGGACGTGGTGCCGGACTGGAAGCGGGCGCTGGATACGCTGATCGAACTGGGCGTGACCCGGGTGCTGACCAGCGGCCAGCAAAGCGACGTGTTTTTCGCCCTGGACACCATCGCCGAAATGATCCGGTATGCCGATGGCGCGATCGAAATTTTGCCCGGCGCGGGCATCACGCTGGAAAACGCGCAGAAGGTGGTCGCTGCCACCGGCTGCACCCAGGTGCATCTGGCGCGGCACAAATCCCTGCCCGACCTGTCGGTGCAGAACAACCGCAGCATCTACTACGGCGGCGCGCTGTACCCGCCGGAGGACCGGTTCGACGTGACGGACGCGGACTATGTGGCCGCGGTGAGAGGGAAGATTTAGTGAGGAGTTAGGAGTGAGGAGTTAGGAGTTTAGAGCGCAGAGTACAGAGTGCAGATAAATATAGCAGACCAATGACAAAGGCCGAATCGTGCACACATGATTCTCTGTACTCTGAACTCTGCACTCTATTTAATCTCCTCACTCCTAACTCGCCTAAGGCGGCCCCCGATGAAGGCAGTGCAACAATTTTCTCTTTTCCTACATGAATTCTTTACCTTTCCTTTGCGTTCCCGTGATGCGTTGTTTACAGTTGTTACACGTAAATTCCGCATTTTGAAACATTTCTGGAATAGGATTTTCATCATGTTTGTGATACAATAGGTGCGGATGTGAAAATCCACATTTTGCTTCTGTATTCTCAGAGAGGAGGACTTTTTCCATATGAAACGGTTTTTCGCTTGGCTCTTGATTCTGATGCTTATGATTCCGGCGGCGGCGCTGGCGGATATCCCGGTGATCCCGATGGATGACCCCACGGGCTCGCCTTCCACAATCCCGACGCCCGTGCCCAGCAGCACGTCCCCGTCGGCGGTTCTGCCCACGTACAATCCCTGGGCGACCTCTTCTTATTCCTGGACGACGCCCGCGCCCGAAACCGGCAGCCGCACCCTGCGGGAAGGCATGACCGGGGCCGACGTGCTGAAGGTGCAGCGGAAGCTGCGCGAGCTGGGCTACTATAAGGGCTTGCTGAACAGCGAGTTCAACAACTCCCTGACCACCGCCGTGAGCCTGTTCCAGCGGGATTGGAACCTTGCCAACCCCAGCCAGCCCGCCCTGTCCGTGGACGGCGTTGTGGGCCCTTCCACCCGCGCCGCGCTGTTTGGCGCCTGGTCTGAGCCCGCCGTCACGCCTCCGGTCAACACCTTCACCCTGGAAAAGGGCATGAAGGGCGAGGAAGTGCTCACCGCGCAGAAGCGCCTGGCCCAGCTGGGCTACTATCTGGGCGAGCTGGACGGCGTGTTCAATGATTCCGTGGAAAAGGCCGTGCGGCTGATGCAGGCCAAGAACGAAATCACGGTGGACGGCAAGATCGGCTACAACACCCGCCAGCTGATGTATTCCAGCTCCGTCATTCCCGCCGACTATCCCGATTACAACATCGGCACCCTCAGCGCCGGGATGACCGGCGAAGCCGTGAAGGAACTGCAGCGCCAGCTGCGCAGCACCTATTATTACAGCGGCACCATCGACGGCATCTTCGGCACCGCGGTGACGAACGCCGTGAAGGCTTTCCAGGCCTCCGCGGGCCTGAGCGTGGACGGCAGGGTCGGCCCCCGCACCTTCGACGCCCTGTATAACCGCACCGCCGGCATCTTCAACGGCGCCATTCCTTCCCGCGAGCTGAGCAAGGGCTCCCGCGGCTGGGACGTGAAGGTGCTGCAGGACAAGCTGATTAACCTGAACTATCGGTTCGACAACTGGTACGAGGAAGGTTACTTCGACGATTCCACCGTGGCTGTTGTGAAGCAGTTCCAGCAGAAGAACGGCCTGAAGGTCACCGGGCGGTACGACAGCACCATGCGCCGCTACCTCTGGCCCACCGCCGTGGAAGCGGAGGAAGCCCTCCAGCAGAGCTATGAAGGCACCATCGACGATCCGTACGTGGGCCGCACCCTGAAGCTGCACTCCTACGGCGAGGACGTGAAGGCCATCCAGATGAAGCTGCTGGGCTCCGGCTACATGACCGGCAACGCCGACGGCATCTACGGCGCGCTGACGAAGGCGGCTGTGAAGCGCTTCCAGCGGGATTACAGCGCTGTTTACGGCCTGAAGGTGGACGGCATCGTGGGGCCCAAGACCTGGGTCGCCATCAACACCGAGCTGTCCGCCTGGGGTGCCGAGCAGACCCACGTGACCAATAAGACCACCTATGTGGGCGGCTTCAACCGCGTGCTGCGCATCGGCTCCCACGGCAACGATGTGAAGAAACTGCAGAACGCGCTGCGGGATATGGGCTACTATGCCGGCGACATCGACGGCATCTACGGCACCCAGACCTTCTACGCCGTGCGCCAGTTCCAGTTCTACTACGGCGTCAAGTCCGCCGACGGCGTGGCCGGCCCCGAAACCTTCGTGCGCATGCAGGAAGTTGTGGACTGGACGAAATATTGATTCTGACTGTACTGACAGAATATCTTTAAACCCAGAACCCGCCGCGAAAGCGGCGGGTTTTTGCATGGTATTATCTGCATTCGTTTCCAGCGTTTTTTCGCATGTTTTTCCTCCGGGCGGGCATGTTAATTCCTGACGAAGGAGGGAAAAAGCGAATGAAGCGGATATGGAAAAAGGCAATGTGCATCGCCCTTGCGGGAATGATCGCTTTTGCGCTGTGCGGCTGCCAGGGAGCAGAGGAGAAAAAGCCCAAGGACGCCGGGAGCGGCAAGGAAGAAAAGAAGAAACCGCCGCTGCCGGAAAAACTGGCGCTGAACGGCGACGGCGTGCCGGTGCTGAAAGTGTACCAGGTGGATGAAGAAGAAACAAAGGAAATGGATCTGGAAACCTACCTGCTGGGCGTGGTGGCCGGGGAAATGAAAAACGACTGGCCGCTGGAAGCGCTGAAAGCCCAGGCCATCCTGGCGCGCACCTTCGTGCTGAAATTCTGCACGGAAAAGGAAAGCAAATACCAGGGCGCGGATATCTCCACCGACATTGAGGAGGCCCAGGCCTACGACGCCACCGGCGTCAACGAGCGGGTGGAGCAGGCGGTGGCGGAAACGAAGGGCCTGGTGCTGTCCTATCACGGGGAGCTGCCCTACGCCTGGTTCCACGCCCATTCCGGCGGCGCGACGGAGCGCGCGGTGGAAGGGCTGAACTACGAGAAGGACGAGCCGGGCTACACCAAGGTGGCCCAGGGCCGGGAAAGCGCCCAGGCGCCCGAGGACGCCCGGGAATGGAAAGCGGAGTTTACCGAACAGGACATGCTGGCCGCGCTGAAAAAGGCCGGCGTCCAGGACATTCAGCGGATTTCTTCCATTGAGATTGGGAAGAAGGGGGAAAGCGGCCGGGCCGTGACGCTGCGGGTGAACGGCGAAAGCGTGTCCGCCCCGGAACTGCGATTGGCCCTGGACTCCACGAAAATGCGCTCCACGCTGATCACGGATATTGACGTGCAGGAGGGCAAAGTGATCTTCTCCGGCAAGGGCTACGGCCACGGCGTGGGCATGCCCCAGTGGGGCGCTTACGGCATGGCCGAGGAAGGCAAAACAGCGGAGGAGATCGTGCGCTATTATTTCAACGACGTGACGGTGGAAAAGCTCTGGTAAATCCTGTACGCTGGTACGCATGTACGGAATTTTTCGCAACTCTCCGCCACACACACAGGGAGTAAGAGTGCAAAGCGCCAGGTATCCCCAAAAGCCTCCCACTTTGCACACTATACCATCTGGACTCTGTTCTCTGCGATTGGTACGCTTGTACGCATGTACGGAATTTTTCGCAACTCTCCGCCCCACACACAGGGGGGGCAGAGAGGGGCTCTCATTCTCTGAACCCGTATATAAATCATCAGAGTCAGTCCGTCAGACTCCCCCAGGATATAGGATACAGCATCCCGTCCGCAAAGGGGAGCCCCCTTGACGGACAGGAATGCGAACCCAGTCTCCGGATGCTGACGGCAGCACCGGAGCAGCAGAGGCCTCGGAAGGAGACGCTGTTGCTAAGGGAGAGTTTGCAATTTCAGCGTGTATCCGTGTAACCCCGTTTATCACGCATACACGATGTAAATTCATAACTGCCTCCCGTGCAAAACTGCGCCGCCGACTGAGGCTGAAAACAAGGGAGCTGTTCTGGCGGCCTCTCCCTCGAAGGGAAGGCGCTTGGAACGCCAAGGCTGAACAGATACAAGCATCTGCCGCCCCCTGTGTGTGTGGCGGAGAGTTGCGAAAAATTCCGTACATGCGTACATGCGTACAAGCGTGTAAAGCAGTGAGGAGTTATATGCAGATAGAGTACAGAGTTCAGAGGATATCGTGTGAGCTGCTTGGCCCCGGCTTATTGGCTGACATGATAAATCTGCACTCTGCCCTCTGCCCTCTCCGTCCTTCCCTGCTGAAAGCGGAGCCGGGAAAAACAGAATTGAAATTGAGGAGGAGATATGATACAATAAAGCTGTTTAATTCTGGAAATGAAGGGAAGGCGAAACGCCGATGCAGGGGAATGTGCTCAAACGCCTGCTGGCCCCGGAATACTTAGTGAAGCAGGAGCACCGCCTGGGCGAGCTGCCGGACGGGAAAACGGCGTATCGGGACGTGATGCGCATCGCGCTTCCCTCCATCGTGGAAATGGTGCTCATGAGCCTGATCGGCTCGGTGGACACCATGATGGTGGGCAACGAGCTGGGCGCGGAAGCCCTGTCCTCCGTGGGCCTGCCGACCCAGCCCAGGATGCTGCTGCTGAGCCTGTTCTTCGCGCTGAACGTGGGCGTCACCGCCATCGTGGCCCGGCGGAAAGGGGAGGAAAGGCAGGAGGACGCCAACGCCACATTGCGCAACGCCCTCATGCTGGCCCTGGGCTTGTCGGTGATCCTGATGACCGCCGCCGTGGCGTTCGCCGAACCGCTGCTTCGCCTCGCCGGAGGCGACACCGCCGAGAGCGAAAAGGTGTTCACGGACGCGGTGGATTATTTCCGCATCATGACCTACGCTCTGCCCATGAACGCCCTGGCCATGTGCATCTGCGCCGCCCAGCGCGGCATCGGCAAAACCCGCATCACCATGTGGGTGAACATGGCCAGCAACCTGATCAACGTGTTTTTCAACTACTGCCTCATCGGCGGGCACCTGGGCTTTCCCCGGATGGAGGTGCAGGGCGCGGCGCTGGCCTCCGCCATCGGCATGGGCGCGGGCTTCCTGCTGGCGCTGGCGACGGTGGTCGCGCCGGGGAAATACAAGGGCTACCTGCATCTGTCCCTTCATGATTCCTGGCGGTTTGACAAGGAGAGCATGCGCTCCATTGTGAAGGTGGGCGGCAACGCGGCCATCGAGCAGTTCGGCGTGCGGTTCGGCTTCTTCGTCTATGCCCGCATCCTGTTTTCCCTGGGCACCACCATGTATGCCGCCAACCAGATTTGCATGCAGCTGCTGTCCATCACCTTCACCTTCGGCGACGGCCTGGGCGTGGCGGCGACTTCGCTGGTGGGCCAGAATTTGGGACGCAAGCGCCCCGACCTGTCCATGCTCTACGGCAAGATCAGCCAGCGCTTCGCGGTGATGATTTCCCTGGTGCTGGGGGTGCTGATCGTGTCCTTCCGGTACCAGATCGCGGGCTGGTTCATCGGGGAAAACACCCTGAACGCCGACCAGGTGGTGGCCTACGCCGCCAGCACCATGCTGGTGCTCGCCGCCATCCAGCCCTTCCAGACCAGCAGCGTGGTGCTGTCCGGGTCGCTGCGCGGCGCGGGGGACAACCTGTACGTGGCGCTGATAGCCACCATCTGCGTATCCGTGGTGCGGCCTATCATGGCGGTCATCGCGGTGTATGTGCTGCACCTGGGCCTGATCGGCACCTGGATCTTCGGCCTTTCGGAGATCGTGCTGCGGTTCGCGTTCTTCTATCCCCGCTTCGCCAGCGGTAAATGGAAGGACAAAAAAGTGTAAATCCTTTTCGCGCGGGACGGAACCCGCGCTTTTTTGATGCTGTTTTATGCGCGGCTGACTTTTTCGCCGGAAAATTCGCAAAACTGAAAAAATCCCCTTTCCAGCTTCCGTCTGTATGTGGTATAATAATTAGAATCCAAAGACTGGAGGTGAGCAGCATGCGCAGCATGACGGGTTACGGACGCCGGCAGGTCAGCCGGGACGGGCGGGAAATGACGGTGGAAGTCAAAACGGTGAACCACCGGTTTCTGGATATTTCCTGCCGCCTGCCCCGCGCCCTGTCCTTTGCCGAGGACGCCGTGCGCAAGCAAATCGGCGCGGCGCTCAAGCGGGGCCATGCGGACGTGAACGTGACCTACCTGAACCTGCGCCAGGACGCCCGGCAGGTGCGGCTGGACGAGGGCCTGGCCCGGCAGTACCGGGACGCGATGCTGCTCATGCGCGGAACCGTTTTTGAAGTAGGCGTCAACAGCTCGGATGAAATGCGCCACCTGAGCGATCATGACGTGTCCTTCATCGCTTCCCAGCCTGACGTTTTGCAGGTGACGGTGGCGGAGGAAGACCAGGAAGCGGTGCTGTCCCTGCTCACGGAAACGCTTGCTCTGGCCTTGGAGGACGTGGCCGCCATGCGGGAAAAAGAAGGCGCGGCGCTGCGGGACGACCTGGCTTTCCATCTGGGCGAAGTGCAGCGGTTGCGGGACGAAATCAACCTTCTCGCGCCCAGGGTGCCGGTGATCTATCGGGACAAGCTGCAGGCCCGGCTTCGGGAACTGGGCGTCAAGGAGCTGGACGAACAGCGCTTGGCCCAGGAAGTGGCGATCATGGCGGACCGCTGCGCCATCGACGAGGAGCTGTCCCGGCTCTTGTCCCACATCGGGCAGATGCGCCAGGCCATCGAAGCGGAAGGGGAAACGGGCCGCCGCCTGGATTTCCTCACCCAGGAGCTGAACCGGGAAGTGAACACCATCGGCTCCAAGGCCTCCGACGCGGAGATCACGAAGCTGGTGGTCGCCGCCAAGAGCGAGATCGAAAAGCTGCGCGAGCAGGTGCAGAATGTGGAGTGAGGGTTCATGAAACTGTTGAACGTGGGCTTTGGCAACATGGTGGCCGCGGGCCGCATCGTGGCGGTCATCGCGCCGGACTCCGCGCCGGTCAAGCGGCTGGTGCAGGAAGCGCGGGACGGCAGCCACCTGATCGACGCCACCGCCGGCCGCCGCACGAGGGCCGTGCTGATGATGGACACCGGCCATGTGGTGCTCTCCGCCGTGCAGCCCGAAACCATCGCGGGCCGCATGCAGAGCGAGGAATGATGTTCAAGCGCTCTACGAATGAAGGGGGTTCGATGAATGAAGGAAGAACGGAAAAGCATGCTCATCGTCATTTCCGGCCCGTCCGGGGTGGGAAAGGGCACCATCTATAACCGCCTGCTGAATAACGACCCCAGCCTGACCTTCTCCGTCAGCGTCACCACCAGAGCTCCCCGGGAAGGGGAAATCGACGGCGTGCATTATTTCTTTATTTCCGAAGAAAAGTATCAGGAGCTGGAGGCGCAGGGCGCGTTCCTGGAGCATGCCACCGTCCACGGCCACAGCTATGGCACCCTGAAAAGCCAGGTTCAGGAAAAGATGGAAATGGGCTACAACGTGGTGCTGGACATCGACCCCCAGGGCGCGAAGCAGGTGATGGCCCAGTGGCCGGAGTGCGTGTCCATCTTCCTTCTGCCGCCCTCTTACCAGAAGCTGCGCGAAAGGCTCTACGGACGCAACACCGACGACCCCAAGGAAATCGAACGCCGCCTGAACAACGCCCGGGGCGAAATTGAACAGGTGGGCATGTACCAGTATACCGTGGTGAATGACGATCTGGAGCTGGCCTTCGAGCAGGTGTCCGCCATCATCGCCGCCGAAAAACAGCGCACAAACCGGTATTTTCCGGTTGTGGAATAAAGGTAACAGTTCAGTCATTGCTTAAAGGACACTTTAAGTGATTAAGGCAATAGGCATTAGGCAATAGGCAATAGGAAGAATTGTTCTACATGATATGGGGAAAGAATTGGTTTATTCAATTTGGATTACACTATTTAAAACTATTGCCTAATGCCTATTGCCTAATGCCTTCGTGATTGAAAGTGTCCAATGAGCGACTGAACAGATACGAATCAAGATTATTATGAGGAGGAAAACAAAATGCCTGTGAATAAACCCGCTATCGACGAACTGGATCAGAAAGTGGACTGCCGCTACACCCTGGTGGTGGAAAGCGCCAAGCGCGCCCGGGAACTGGTGGGCGGCGCCCAGCCCCTCATCGATCCCAAGGACATGAAGCCCGTGTCCATCGCCGTGGATGAAATCAACCGGGGCCTGCTGGCGTACCGCCGCAACCTGGAAGACGAAGAGGTATAAGGAAGAAAAATGTCGCTGGAAGGAAAAAACGTGGTGCTGGGCGTGACGGGGGGCATCGCGGCCTATAAGGCCTGCGAGCTGGTTTCCCGCCTGCGCAAGGCCGGGGCCCAGGTGTACGTCATTATGACGCAGCACGCCTGCGCATTCGCCGCGCCGCTGACCTTTGAGACCCTCAGCAATCATCCCGCGGTGACGGACACCTTCGCCCGCCCCGAAACCTGGGAGGTGGAGCACATCGCCCTGGCGAAGCGGGCGGACGTGTTCGTGATCGCCCCGGCCACCGCCAACATCCTGGCGAAGATGGCCCACGGCATCGCCGACGATATGCTGTCCACCACCGTGCTGGCGACGAAAGCGCCGGTGCTGGTGGCCCCCGCCATGAACACCGGCATGTGGGAAAACGCCGCCACCCGGGACAACGTGAAGCTGCTGAAAGAACGCGGCATCCGCTTCATCGGGCCGGAGGGCGGCTTCCTGGCCTGCGGCGATACCGGCGCGGGCCGCATGAGCGAGCCGAAGGATATTTTTGACGAGATCGTGAGTATCCTGCATCCCCGGCGGGACATGGAGGGCCTGCGTGTGCTGGTGACGGCGGGGCCGACCCAGGAAAGGATCGACCCGGTGCGCTATATCTCCAACCGTTCCAGCGGCAAGATGGGCTACGCCATCGCGGAGGCGGCGGCAAAGCGCGGGGCCAGGGTGACGCTGGTCACAGGGCCGGTGAGCCTGAGTGTTCCCGAGGGCGTGGAGGCGGTGCATATCCTGTCCACCCAGGACTTGTATGACGCCATGACCGCCCGCTGCCCGGATGCGGACATCGTGATCCAGGCCGCGGCCCCCGCGGACTTCACGCCCGCGACGGTGGCTGACCAAAAGATCAAGAAGCAGGGCGACGGGGACCTGGTGCTGACCCTGCGGCAGAACCCCGACGTGGCGGCCCAGGTGGGGCGGCTGAAGCGTCCCGGCCAGGTGCTGGTGGGCTTCGCCGCCGAGACCAACGACGTGCTGGAAAACGCCGCGGCCAAGCTGCAAAAGAAAAATCTGGACATGATCGTGGCCAACGACGTGACCGCCCCCGGCGCGGGGTTCGACGTGGACACCAACATCGTCACCTTCGTGACGCAGGAAAAGCAGGAAACCCTGCCCTGCCTGCCCAAAACCCAGGTGGCCGAGGAATTGCTGGACAGAGCGATGGCGCTTTTACAAAAAATAAAGTTGAAAAACTAAATTGAAGTTTGAATGTTCGTACCCCTTTACGGGTTTCTTGGAAGGGGGTACGGGGGAAACCGTTCTTTGACCTTCAAAGAACGGTTTCCCCCGAAAAACTCAAAGGAGGCCAGCGGGTGTACGCGGAAATCATCGTGGATATTGCGTCCGAGCAGGTGGACCGCGTATTTACCTACCTCGTGCCGGACACGCTGGACATCCGGCCCGGGATGCGGGTGCGGGTGCCGTTCGGGCCAAGGGAAAAAGAGGGCTACGTCATCCGGCTGAAGGAAACGGCGGATTACGACGAAAGCAAAATCAAGCCCATCCTGGCGGCGCTGGAGCCTTACCCCGCGCTGCTGCCCGAGCTGGTGGAGCTGGCCTGGGAGATTCGCGCCAAATGCCACTGCCCCCTGTGCGAGGCGCTGCGGCTGATGCTGCCAGCGGAAATGCGGGGCGGCAGGGTGAAGGTCAAGACGGAGGAATACGTCCGCCTGCTGATCCCACCGGAGCGAATCGACGAGGCCATCGCTGCCCAGAAGCGGGCGAAGAGCCGCCAAATGCTGATCCGGCTGCTGTCCGACGGCCTGGCCCATCCGGTGGATGAACTGCGGCCCATGTTCCGGGACGTGCGGTCGCCCATCACCTACCTGGTGGAAAGGGAAATACTGGAAATCACAGAGCAGGAAACCCTGCGCTCGCCCTACTACGGCCGGGTGGACGCGCCGCCCGACCCCGAGCTGACGCCCGAGCAGGAGGAAGCGCTGTCCGAGCTCATCCCGGCGCTGACCCATCCAGCCAAGCCCTTCCTGTTGCAGGGCGTGACGGGCTCCGGCAAAACGGAGGTCTATATCCGCCTGGTGCGGGAAGCGCTGCGGCAGGGGAAAGGGGCCATTATCCTGGTGCCGGAAATCGTGCTGACGCCGCAGATGATCAACTGGTTCCGCTCCCGGTTCGGCGATACCATGGCGGTGCTGCATTCCAGGCTCACGCCCGGCGAACGGTTCGACGAATGGCGGCGCATCCGCAAGGGGCTGGCCCGTATCGTGATCGGGGCCAGGTCGGCGGTGTTCGCGCCGGTGGAAAAGTTAGGCGTAATCATCGTGGATGAGGAGCACGAGCAGACCTATCTGTCCGACCGCTTTCCCCAGTACGACGCCCGGGAAATCGCCGTGTCCCGCGGGACACGGGAAGGGGCCGCCGTGGTGCTGGCCAGCGCCACGCCCAGCATCTATTCCTACGCCATGACCCGGCGCGGGGATTATACGCTGATCGAAATGCCCCACCGGGTGCTGAACCGCCCGATGCCCACGGTGCATCTGGTGGATATGCGGCAGGAGCTGCGCCTGGGCAACCACAGTATGTTTTCCAATCTTTTACAGCAAAAGCTGGAAGAATGCATTGCGGGCGACCACCAGGCCATGCTGTTCATCAATCGCCGGGGCTACGCCAGCTCGGTCAACTGCCGCAAGTGCGGGGAGACGATCAAGTGCTCCCGCTGCGACGTGTCCATGACCTACCACAGCTTCGACAACACCCTCCGCTGCCACTACTGCGGCGAGGTGCGGCCCATGCCGAAAACCTGCCCTTCCTGCGGCAGCACGTACATCAAGGCCATGGGCACCGGCACCCAGAAGGTGGAGGAGGAGCTCAACCGGCGTTTTCCCGGCGCGGGGGTCATCCGCATGGACATGGACACCACGGCGGGCAAAAACGCCCACTTTGAGCTGGTGGACAGGTTCCGGGCCGGGCAGGCGAAGATTCTGCTGGGCACCCAGATGATCGCCAAGGGGCTGGACTTCCCCCAGGTGACGCTGGTGGGCGCGGTGATGGCGGATTTGACGCTGAACTTTCCCGACTACCGCGCCGCCGAAAGGACTTACCAGCTTTTGGTGCAGGTGGCGGGCCGCGCGGGGCGGGGCGAACAGCCCGGCGAAGTGGTGATTCAGACCTACCAGCCCGACCACTACGCCATCCAAAGCGCCGCGAAGCAGGACTACCGGGCGTTTTTTAACGAGGAGTTTGGCAAGCGGAAAGCGGATCTGTACCCGCCGTTCACCATGATGGCCCGGTTCCTGTGCGAGGCGAAGGAAATGACGGCGGCGCTGGTAACGGCGGAGCATATTAAAAACAGGATCGTCGACGAGTTCTCGTCGTCGCCCCTGTACCGGCGCATCTTCTTCATCCGGGCCGACACAGCGCCGATCACAAAAATTCAGGACAGGGCAAGGGCGCATGTGCTCATGAAGCTGCTTAACCATCCGGATACGGACAGGCTGCTGGCCCGGTTTCAGGAAATGGCGGGGGAGGAATACCCGGCCAGGGTGCAGCTGGAAATCAACCCGGCGTCGCTGGCGTAGCGATATTCCAATATTGATTACTGCATCATGTGTTTTATTATTCCCCTTATGGCTTTCTTGGAAGGGGGTCTGGGGGAAACCATTCTTTGGCCTCCAAAGAATGGTTTCCCCCAGAAAACTCCCCATATATAGGAGGAAAGAATGGTTCGTAAAATACTGGAACTGGGCGACGAAGCCCTGCGCAAAACCTGCAAACCCATGAAGACCTACGACCTGAGGCTGTGGCTGCTGCTGCGGGACATGGCGGAAACCATGTATAAAGCCGAGGGGGTCGGCCTGGCAGCGCCCCAGGTAGGGATCCTGCGCCGGGTCGTGGTGATTGACGTGGGGGACGATCACGGATTGATTGAACTGGTGAACCCGGAGATCATCGCCACGGAGGGCGAGCAGGCGGGGAGCGAAGGCTGCCTGAGCGTGCCGGGCCGCCGGGGGTACGTGGTGCGGCCCAATAAAGTCACCGTCCGCGCCCAGGACCGGAAGGGCAAGAAGTTTGAAATCACCGGGGAAGGACTGCTGGCCCGGGCGCTGTGCCACGAGATCGACCACCTGGACGGCATCATCTACGTGGACAAAATGGATCACGAAATCTTCGACGACGACGAGGAAGAAGCGGCTCCGAAGGAGGAAAAATAATGCGCGTCGTGTTTTTAGGCACGCCGGAATTTGGCGTTCCTTCCTTGAAAGCGCTGGTGAACGCGGGGTATGAAGTGGCCGGCGTGTTCACCCAGCCCGACAAGCCCAAGGGCCGGGGGAATAAAATGCTCCCCAGCCCGGTGAAAAGCTGCGCCGTGGCGCTGGGAATTCCCGTGTTCCAGCCGGTGAAAATTCGCGTGGACGGGGTGAACAACCTGCGGGATTTGCGGCCCGACCTGTGCGTGACCGCCGCCTTCGGGCAGATCCTTTCCCAGGAGATTTTGGACATTCCCAGGATCGGCACCGTGAACGTCCATTCCTCCCTGCTGCCCAAATACCGGGGCTCCGCGCCCATCAACTGGGCGATCATGGAGGGGGAGACCGTGACCGGCGTTACCACCATGATGACGGACAAGGGCCTGGACACGGGGGATATTCTGCTCAAGCGCGAAGTGGCGATCCTGCCCGGCGAAACCGCGGAAGAACTCACCGCACGCCTGGCCCCCATCGGCGCGGAACTGCTGATCGAAACCATTCGCGGCCTGGAAGCAGGCACCGTCCGGCGGGTGAAGCAGGACGAAAACGAAGCCAGCTATTTCCCCATGCTGAAAAAGGAGATGGGGGAGATCGACTGGCGTTTGTCCGCGCATCAGATCGTGTGCCGCGTCCGGGGCCTGACGCCCTGGCCGGGTTCCACGTTCACCTGGGGCGGCGGCGAAGCGGTGAAGGTCTGGAAGGCGGAGGAAGCGGAGAATCCTGGCAAAGCGCCGGGAGAAATCCTCTGCGCCGACGCGAAGAACGGCCTGGTCATCGCCGCCGGGGAAGGGGCCGTGCGGGTGATCGAATTACAGGCCCCCGGCGGAAAACGCATGAACGCCAAGGATTACCTGCGGGGGCATCCGGTTCATTTTGAGAAGGTGAATGTGTTATGATCCGTTCCCTGATTTTGTGCTTGCTGTTGGTATCGTTGGTTTTTTCTGTCCCGGCAAAGCAGGCGGAATCATTCTCGGAATCCCAATATTCAACCATGGAATGGGAGGAAATGATGGAAAAATACCGCTATGATGAATACGAAGCCTTGTATTTTGCCGTGATTGAGCAATGCGGTGAACCGGGCACCCCGGATTTCCTGACTCATTCCAAATCTGTGCAGTCCATGTTTGTTGCTCTGATGTTTGACATGGAGATTCAAAACGGCGGCATAGCGCAGTTTTTCTGGAACGATGGTTCCGCTTATGCCACGCTGGTGCCGGGCGCTTTGCGTGAAATCGGGCTGGAGGATGTGGCCGCGCTCTATGAGCGGTTTGTTCAGGAAAACAATATCACGTTGGAAGAAATCGACACCTATCGGGAACGCTTTCCCATGATGGAAGAGGGCTTCTATGAGTATCATCCCTTCGACGATTTCGACGAAGCGTATATCAAAATTTGGAAAGAAACCAATATCAACGCCCGTTTTCTGGATTATGCCGCGAAACACCCGGAAATCCACAATGGCCAATAAATTTGGAGGAGAGCATCATGGATAAAGACAGCGTGAAAAAGGGCCAACGTTCCTTCGCTGCCAAACCAAACGATAAAAAGCCCTACGGCAGGCCCGCGGGAAAATCGGGCGATCGGAAGCCCTATGGCAAGCCGGGCGAAAAGAAGTCCTTCGGCAAACCTGCGGGCAGGCCGGGCCAATTTGGCCGCAAGCCCATGGGAAAGCC